>JAEYNO010000200.1 GCA_023412515.1 Actinomycetes bacterium | reverse complement strand
ACGCTCGGCGACCGGGTGGTGGTCGGCGCGGGCGCCAAGATCCTGGGCCCCGTGTGGGTGGGCGACGACGCGCAGGTCGGCGCGAACGCGGTCGTCATCACCGACGTGCCCGCGGGCGCGGTGGCGGCCGGGCGCGTCGGACCGGTGTCAGTCGAGCAGGTCGGCGTAGAGCACCGAGGACAGGTAGCGCTCGCCGAACGACGGGATGATCGCGACGATCAGCTTGCCCGCGTTCTCGGGGCGCTGCGCGAGCAGCGTGGCGGCGTGCAGCGCGGCGCCCGACGAGATGCCGACGAGCAGGCCCTCCTCGCGCGCGGCGCGGCGCGCGACCGCGACGGCCGTCTCGGCGTCGACGTCGATGATCTCGTCGTAGACGCTCGTGTCGAGGATCTCGGGCACGAAGTTCGCGCCGATGCCCTGGATCTTGTGCGGGCCGGGGGCGCCGCCGTTGAGGATCGGCGACTCGGCGGGCTCGACGCCGACGATCTGCACGCCCGGCTTGCGCTCCTTGAGCACCTGCCCGACGCCCGTGATCGTGCCGCCCGTGCCGATGCCGGCCACGACGATGTCGACCTCGCCGTCGGTGTCGGCCCAGATCTCCTCGGCCGTCGTGCGGCGGTGCACCTCGGGGTTCGCCTCGTTGGCGAACTGCCGCGCGAGGATCGCGCCCGGACGCTCGGCGACGATCTCGTTGGCGCGGTTGACCGCGCCCTTCATGCCCTCGGAGCCCGGCGTGAGGATGAGCTCGGCGCCGAACGCGCGCAGCAGCGCGCGGCGCTCCTTCGACATCGTCTCGGGCATCGTGAGCACGACGTCGTAGCCGCGGGCCGCACCGACGAACGCGAGCGCGATGCCCGTGTTGCCGCTGGTCGCCTCGACGATCGTGCCGCCCGGCTTGAGCTCGCCCGACCGCTCGGCGGCGTCGATGATCGCGACGCCGATGCGGTCCTTCACCGAGTTGGCCGGGTTGTAGAACTCGAGCTTGCCGACGACGGTCGCGCCGGCGCCGTCCGTGATCTTGTTGATGCGGACCAGCGGGGTGCTGCCGACGAGCGCGGTGGCGTCCTCGTAGATGCGTGCCATGGTTCCTCTTCGGTCGGTGCCGGGCCCGTCGCGGGCCGGCAGGGCGGGGGATGAGGTGCGGGTGCGCCGCGGTCGCCGCGCACCGGTGGTGCTGGAGGGGGAGCGGTCCGGGGGACGTCTCCGGGGCGAGCGCTGGGCGAGGGTGCACCGGTGGGGTGCGCGCACGTCACGCGTGCGCCGAGCGGCCAGCGCTCTACCGACAGCGACAGCACGAGCACGCCACGCAGGCGCGCTGGACGGGGGCAACGGCGGCGGTCGGCACGCGCATCGCTCTCCTCGTCCGGGGCCACGCCGTGCGGCGGGCCGTCTGCACGGGCGTCGGCCCGTGGTCGAGCCGACGCTAGCGTCAACACGCGATGCCGCGCAAAGGTTCCCGTGAGACGCGTGTCCGTGATGCGGACGGCGCGACGACTCCCGCGTGACGGGCGTCGGCCGGTGCCGTCCGCGCGCACGGCGGGTTCCGGGCGGTGCCCGGATGCCACGCGGTCACGCGGTGTCGGCAGACCAGCGCTCAGCCGAGCTCCACGGCGTCGAGCCAGGCCTCGGCGAGCAAGCCGTGCCCGGCCGGCGTCGGGTGCACGCCGTCGAACGCCCACCGCTCGGGTGACGTCCGCGCCGCGGCGGCGGCGAACAGCCCGTCCGCGGGCACGAGCGCGGCGCCGACCTCACCCGCCAGGCGGCGCACGACGTGGATGCGCGGGTCGAGGTCCTCGCGCCACGCGTGCTCGACGGGCGCCACGGGCAGCAGGAACGGCTCGATCAGCACGAGCCGCGCGTCGAGCCGCTCGCGGGTCGCGTCGAGGATCGCGCGGTAGTGCTCCTCGTACTCCTCGACCGACGTGGGCGTGCCCGAGTCGTACCGGCGCCACGTGTCGTTGACGCCGATGAGGATCGACACGACGGTCGGCTCCAGGTCGAGCGCGTCGGCGGTCCAGCGCTCGCGCAGCTGCCGCGTCGTGTTACCCCCGATGCCGCGGTTGAGGAACGTCAGCCCCAGGTCGGGGCGGCGCGCACCGGCCAGCGCCGCGACGATCCCGGCGTACCCGTGCCCGAGGCCCCACGGCGAGTCCGGCTGGTCGCGGTCGCGCCCCCAGTCGGTGATCGAGTCGCCGGTCAGGAGCACGCGGTCGCCGCGGCGCAGCAGTGTCGTCGTCGTCACCGGCCGATCCCACCACGCCGCGAGCCCGCCGCGGAAGCACGGCCCCGCCCTGCACGCCCCCGTGTCACCCGAGCACGTGCCACCCCGCTCCCGCACCGGCTCCCTCGTACCCCGCTCCCCGTAGTGCCTCGCCCCGACGGACAGCGCCGCGGTCGACGGACACGCGCACGCCGCTGTCCGTCGCGCCGTGCCGCTGTCTGTCGCCGAGGGGGGACGCCGGAGGGGGAGGGGCCCGGGAGGGGCGCGCCGGTAGGGTGGGCGTGCCGTGCCACCCGGTGCGCACGCGCGCGGGGTGTGGCGCAGGTTGGTAGCGCGTCCGCTTTGGGAGCGGAAGGTCGTGGGTTCGAATCCCGCCACCCCGACCGTCGACGACGGTCGCGAGGTCGGTCGCCCGGCCCGTCGGCCGCGGGCCGCGCTCTCGTCAGGATCCGAGAAGCGCGCCCTCGCACGTCGTCCCTAGCCTCGGTGCCGGCACACCCCACCGAGGCAGGAGCGGACATGGGCACGAGGGCGACCGAGACGGAGGCCGACGGCTTCACGGCCGAGGAGCGCGCGGCGATGAAGGAGCGCGCGGCCGAGCTGCGCGCGCAGAAGGGGCGCCGCGGCGCGGCCGACAAGGCGGCTGCGGCGGAGGCCGACGCGCTCGAGAAGATCGCGGAGATGCCCGAGGCGGACCGGGTGATCGCCGAGCGCGTGCACGCGATCGTGCGCGAGCACGCGCCGGCGCTCGCGCCGCGCACCTGGTACGGCCAGCCCGCCTACGCCAGGGACGGTCAGGTCGTGTGCTTCTTCCAGGCGGCGTCGAAGTTCGGCACGCGCTACGCGACGCTCGGCTTCAACGAGTCCGCCGCGCTCGACGACGGTGCGATGTGGCCGACGGCCTTCGCGATCGCCGGGCTGACCGACGACGTCGTGGCGCGCGTGACCGACCTGGTGCGACGCGCGGCGGGCTGAACGGGTCGCCCGGACGTCGGGCGGTCGGAGCGGACGACGGGAATCGAACCCGCGTAGCCAGTTTGGAAGACTGGGGCTCTACCATTGAGCTACGTCCGCACGCACCCGGCGCTGACCGGGCGGCGCAGCAAGGTTACCGGGTCCCGCAGGGTCCACGGCCCGCGGAGACGCGGCTCCCGACGCGCAGCGCGGCGCGCGGTCCGCTTTGGCGGTCCGTCCCGCCCGTGCCGTAGCATCGAGGGTCGCGCGTCCGCGCTCCCGGGTGCCTGCACGACGTCGCCCCCCGGGCGGCCGTCGCGGTGCTGCCGGGGGCCGCCGTGCGCGGACCCCGTGACCCGTCGCGGACCAGATCGTGCCACTCCGTCGGACCAGCCGGCGCCCGGCCATGACCAGTTGGAGACCATCGAAGTGAAGAGCGCCGTCGAGACCCTGGAGCCCACCAAGGTCAAGCTGTCCGTCGAGGTGTCGTACGACGAGCTCAAGCCGAGCATCGAGCACGCGTACCAGCACATCGCCGAGCAGGTGACGGTGCCGGGCTTCCGCAAGGGCAAGGTGCCGCCGCGCATCATCGACCAGCGGGTCGGCCGCCCGGCCGTCATCGAGCACGCCGTCAACGAGGGCCTGTCGGGCTTCTACGCCGACGCGGTGCGCGAGAACGAGCTGCGCCCGATGGGTCAGCCCGAGGTCGAGGTCACCAAGGTCCCCGGCCTCGTCGCCGGCGAGGAGGGCGAGCTGCACTTCACGGCGGAGGTCGAGGTCCGCCCCGAGATCACGCTGCCCGCGCTCGACGGCCTGACCCTGACGGTCGACGACGTCGAGGTCAGCGACGAGGACGTCGACGCGCGCCTCGACGCGCTGCGCGAGCGCTTCGGCTCGCTCGTGGGTGTCGACCGCCCGGCGCAGGAGGGTGACTTCGTCGTCATCGACCTCGCCGCGACGATTGGTGACGAGCAGGTCGACCAGGTCTCCGGCACGAGCTACCAGATCGGCTCGGGCAACATGCTCGAGGGCCTCGACGAGGCGCTCACGGGCCTGTCGGCCGGCGAGACGACGTCGTTCGAGACCGAGCTGGTCGGCGGCGAGCGCCAGGGCGAGAAGGCGACCGTGACCGTGACGGCCACGGGCGTCAAGGAGCGCCAGCTCCCCGAGGTCGACGACGAGTTCGCGCAGCTCGCGAGCGAGTTCGACACGATCGACGAGCTCAAGGCCGACCTGCGCGAGCAGGCCGCGCGCATCAAGGCGTCGAACCAGGCCGTGCAGGCCCGCGACCTGCTGGTCGAGAAGCTCACGTCCGAGGTCGAGATCCCCGTGCCGGCGGGCGTCGTCGAGGCCGAGGTGTACCGCCACCTCGAGTCCGAGGGTCGCCTCGAGGACGACGAGCACCGCGCCGAGGTCACCGAGCAGGCGCAGACCGCGCTGCGCAACCAGATCCTGCTCGACACGCTCGCCGAGCAGCTCGACGTCAAGGTCAGCCAGAGCGAGCTGCTCGACTACCTCGTGAGCGCGTCGCGCCAGTACGGCATGGACCCGAACACGTTCATCCAGACCGTCGACCAGCAGGGCCAGATCCCGGCGATGGTGGCCGAGGTCGCTCGCTCCAAGGCGCTCGCGCTCTCGCTGCGCCAGGTCGCGGTCGTCGACGGCTCGGGTGCCGCCGTGGACCTCTCGGAGTTCATCGGCTCCGACGAGGAGGACGCCGCGGTCGAGCAGGCCGAGCAGGCCGAGACCGCGCAGGACGACGCCGCGGACGAGCAGGCCTGACCCTCCGCGCACGCACGGCCGACGGCCCCGCGACACCCCCGGGTGG
>JAEYNO010000197.1 GCA_023412515.1 Actinomycetes bacterium | reverse complement strand
ACGCTCGGCGACCGGGTGGTGGTCGGCGCGGGCGCCAAGATCCTGGGCCCCGTGTGGGTGGGCGACGACGCGCAGGTCGGCGCGAACGCGGTCGTCATCACCGACGTGCCCGCGGGCGCGGTGGCGGTGGGCGTGCCCGCGAAGGTCCGGCGGCGCCCCGCCGCGGCACCGTTCGACGCCGAGGTCGACGACCCCGCGATCTACATCTGACGCGCGCCGGACCCCGCGACCGCGTCACCCCGCCGCGCGGCGCTCGGGCTCCCACGTAGGACCATTGTTCTGGTTGTTCTCAAACTTTGGCGTATCCTGGCCGTGTGCTGCTCCGCATCGACACCGCCTCCGACGAGCCGCTGTACGCGCAGCTCGCGGGCCAGATCCGCACCGCCGTCGCGCGTGGCGACGCGCCGCCCGGCACGCGCCTGCCCGCCGCCCGCGAGCTCGCGGCCTCGCTCGAGGTGAACCTGCACACCGTGCTGCACGCCTACCAGGACCTGCGCGACGAGGGCCTGGTCGACCTGCGCCGCGGCCGCGGCGCCGTCGTCACCGGCCACCGCGCCGCCGACCTCACCGAGCTGCACGCCGCGGTCGACGCGCTCGTCGCGACCGCACGGCGCCTGCACGTCGCACCCGAGACCGTCACGACCCTCGTCAAGGAGGCCCTGCGATGACCACGCCCCGTCCCCGCCCGCCCCATCGGCTCGCGACCACCGTCACCGCGCTGGTCGTGCCGCTGGGCGTGCTCGCGGCGACCGTCCTGGTGGCTCTGGCCTGGGCGCCGCGTCTGCCCGACCCGGTCGCGACCCACTGGTCGGGCGCGGACGTCCCCGACGGGTTCGGGTCGCTCGCGTCGCTGCTCGCCGTCCCGCTCGTGGTCGGCGGGCTGCTCGCGGCGGGCCTGTGGGCGCTCGCCTTCTGGCTCGGGCGGGACACGTCGACGCGGCGGATAGCCGCCGGGTTCGCGAGCGGCACGGCCGCGCTCCTGTCCGCGACGACGCTCGGCACGCTGCACGGCCAGCTCGACCTCGCCGACGCCGCCGCTGCGCCCGGGGTCGGCGCGACGCTCGGCCTCGCGTTCGGCGTCGCGCTCCCTGTCGGCGTGGTCGCGGCGCTCGTCGTGCCGCGCACGCCGCACCAGCCCACGACCGCTCCCGTCGACGCGGCGGCGCCGCGCGCCGACCTCGCTCCCACCGAGCGCGCCGCGTGGTCGAGCACGGTGACGAGCCGCGCGGCGCTCGTCGGCGGCGGCGTCGCGGCGCTGACCACGGCCGGCCTCGCGGTCGGGCTCGACACACCCGCGATGCTGCTCGTGCCCGTCGCGCTGCTCGCGCTCGCCGCGGCCATGTTCGTGCTGCGCGTGAGCGTCGACGGCCGCGGCCTGGTGGCGCGCTCGCCGCTCGGCTGGCCGACGCTGCACGTCCCGCTCGACGAGGTGATCGCCGCGCGCGCCGTCACCGTCGACCCCTTCGGGGACTTCGGCGGGTGGGGCTACCGCGTCGGGCAGGACGGCCGCGTCGGCGTCGTGCTGCGCCGGGGCGAGGCGATCGAGGTCGAGCGCACGGGCGGCCGCGTGAACGTCGTGACGGTCGACGACGCCGTGCGCGCCGCGAGCCTGCTCAACACCCTCGCCGACCGCGCCCGGAGCGCCGCCGCCGGGTGACGGCCAGCGGGTGACGGCCAGCGGGTACCGCCCGGTAACGTCGGGCGCGCGCCGGACGGCGCGACGTCGACGGCGACGACAGGAGCAGCGCATGCGCCTCGGGTACCACACGGGCTACTGGTCGGCCGGGCCGCCCCCGGGCGCCGCGGAGGCCGTGCGCACGGCCGACGAGCTCGGGCTCGACTCGGTCTGGACCGCCGAGGCGTACGGCTCGGACGCGCTCACGCCGCTCGCGTGGTGGGGCGCGTCGACGCGCCGCGTGCGCCTGGGCACCGCGATCGCGCAGCTCTCGGCGCGCACCCCGACCGCGGCGGCGATGGCCGCGCTCACGCTCGACCACCTCTCCGGCGGGCGGTTCGTGCTGGGGCTCGGGGCGTCGGGGCCGCAGGTCGTCGAGGGCTGGTACGGGCAGCCGTACCCACGGCCCCTGGCCCGCACGGGCGAGTACGTCGACGTCGTGCGGCAGGTGCTGGCACGCGAGGCGCCCGTGACGTACGACGGCGCGTTCTACCGCCTGCCCCTGCCGGCCGACCAGGGCGCGGGCCTGGGCAAGGCGCTGCGCTCGACCGTGCACCCGCTGCGCGCCGACCTGCCGATCCACCTCGCGGCCGAGGGCCCGCGGAACGTCGCGATGTCCGCCGAGATCGCCGACGGCTGGCTGCCGCTCTTCTACTCGCCCCGCATGGACGCGACGTACCGCGAGCTGCTGGCCGACGGGTTCGCGAAGCGCTCGCCGCGGCTGCGGCCGCCCGAGGAGTTCGAGGTCGTCGCGACCGTGCCCGTCGTGCTCGCGGCGAGCGTCGAGGAGGCCGCCGACGCGGTGCGGCCGTTCATCGCGCTGTACGCGGGCGGCATGGGCGCCAAGGGCGCGAACTTCCACCGCGACGTGCTCGACCGCCTCGGCTACCGCGAGGCCTGCGACGAGATCCAGGCGCACTACCTCGCGGGCGACCGCGAGCGGGCCGCGGCCGCCGTGCCGACCCAGCTGGTCACCGACGTCGCGCTCGTCGGCACCGAGGACGACGTGCGCGCACAGCTCCCGGCGTGGCGCGCCACGGCCGTCACGACCGTCCTGGCGCAGACCGACCCGCGCGCCCTCCCGCGGATCGCGGCGCTGTGGGGTGATCCTGGTCACGACGGCGACGGAGGGGGACGTCGCGACGCCGCACCGGCCTAACCTGGCGCGCGGCGCACCCTCCCCCGGGCGCGCCGTGGCAGCGCAGGAACGTCGGACAGGGGTCGTATGGCAGCCGTCGAGCAGGTCGCGCAGCGACCCCCGACCCGGCCCACGGCGACCGTGGCGCCGCGGCGCCTGCCTCACCTGCCAGGGCTCGACGGGGTCCGCGCGATCGCGGTCGTCGCGGTGCTGCTGTACCACCTGGGCCTGCCGTGGGCGCGCGGCGGGTTCCTCGGCGTCGACGTGTTCCTGGTGCTGTCGGGGTTCCTCGTGGGGACGCTCGTGCTCGACGAGGTCGAGTCGACGGGCGGCTTCCGCACCGGGCGCTTCCTGGTGCGCCGCGTGCGACGCCTCGTGCCGGCGCTGCTGGTGCTGCTGGTCGCGGTCGCGGGGGCCGGCCTCCTGGTGCGGGACACGCTCACGACGCTGCGCGGCGACCTGCTGGCGGCGTTGACCTACACGACGAACTGGTGGCAGGTCGCCGCCGACCGCACGTACTTCGAGCTCACGGGGCGCCCACCGCTCCTGCAGCACCTGTGGACGCTCGCGGTCGAGGGGCAGTTCTACCTCGTGATGCCGCTGTTCGCGCTGCTGCTGCTGCGGGTCGGGCGCGTCCGGGCGGGCCGCGTCGCGGCCGTGCTCGCGCTCGCGTCGACCCTCTGGATGGCCGTGCTCGCGCTGCGCGCGGGCATGCCCGTGCCGCACGACCCCACGCGCGTGTACGTCGGCACGGACACCCGCGCGGCGGGGCTGCTGCTGGGCGTGGCCGCGGCGACGGTGTGGCGCCCGTGGCGGACGTGGACGTCGGGGGCGACGTGGCGCACCGAGCGCGGCGACCCCGTCCGACGGTTCGAGGCCGGCGTGGCGGACGTCCTGGGGGTCACGGCCCTGGTCGGCGTGCTGGCCTGCGTGGCCCTGGTCGACGAGTACTCGACGACGCTCTACCGCGGCGGGTTCCTCGCGTTCGCGGCGCTCGCGCTCGTGCTGGTCGGTGCCGCCGCCGACCCCGCCGGGACGCTCGGGCGCGCGCTGGGACGCCAGCCGCTGCGCTGGCTGGGCGAGCGGTCGTACGCGATCTACCTGTGGCACTGGCCGGTGCTCACGCTGCTGCGCCCCGAGCAGGACCTGTCACTGCCGGGCTCGCTGGAGGACGTGCTGCGGGTGGCCGTCACGCTCGTCCTGGCGGAGGCGTCCTACCGGTGGGTCGAGCAGCCCGTGCGCCGCGGCGCGCTCGGGCGTCTGGTGCGCCGGGCCCGGACGCCGGGCCCGCAGCGGCGACGCGCGCTCGTCGGGGCGGTCGGCGGGGCGACGGCGGCCGTGCTG
>JAEYNO010000182.1 GCA_023412515.1 Actinomycetes bacterium | reverse complement strand
ACCGTCGACGGCGCGCTCGAGGGCGACGCGCTGCTGCGCGCGCTCAGCGACGCGTCGCGCCACGGACCCGTGATCGCCGCGCTCGTCGAGGGCCGCGTCGTCGCGCTGGTCCGCACGGCCGACGTCGTCGCGGCGCTGCGCGGCTGACGCCGCCCCTAGACTCGGCGCACGTGACCACCGACCAGACCGCGGACGACCGCGTGCCCGCCGCCGCACCGACCGGGGCGGACGTGCGTCGCGGGCCCTTCCGGGTCGGCGAGCGCGTCCAGCTGACCGACCCGCGCGGACGCCTGCACACCATCACGCTGCAGCCCGGTGCGACGTTCCACACGCACCGCGGCTACCTGCGCCACGACGAGCTCATCGGTGCGTCGCAGGGGGTCGTGGTCCAGAACACCTCGGGCATCGAGTACCTCGCGCTGCGGCCCCTGCTGTCCGACCACGTGCTGTCCATGCCGCGCGGCGCCGCGGTCGTGTACCCGAAGGACGCGGGCCAGATCGTCACGATGGGCGACGTGTTCCCCGGTGCGACGGTCGTCGAGGCGGGCGTCGGCTCGGGCGGGCTCACGCTGTCGCTGCTGCGGGCCGTCGGCGACGCGGGCCGGCTCGTGTCGATCGAGCGGCGCGAGGACTTCGCGGCGATCGCGCGCGGCAACGTCGAGCAGTTCTTCGGCGGCGAGCACCCCGCGTGGGACCTGCGCCTGGGCGACCTGGCCGACGAGCTGCCGCACGCCGCCGCGCCCGGCACGGTCGACCGCGTCGTGCTCGACATGCTCGCGCCGTGGGAGAACCTCGACGCGGTCGCGACCGCGCTCGCGCCCGGCGGCGTGCTGGTCTGCTACGTCGCGACGACGACCCAGCTGTCGCGCCTCACCGAGGACCTGCGCGCCGACGGCCGGTACACCGAGCCCGAGGCGTGGGAGTCGATGGTGCGCGGCTGGCACCTCGAGGGCCTCGCGGTCCGCCCGCAGCACCGCATGATCGGGCACACCGGGTTCCTCCTGACGACGCGTCGGCTGGCCGACGGCGTGCAGCCGCCGCAGCGCAAGCGGCGGCCTGCGAAGGGCTCGTACCCCGTGGCGCCCGACGGCACGCCCGCGCCGGACGCCGAGCTGTGGTCGCCCGAGGCGATGGGCGAGCGCGAGACGTCGGCCAAGAAGATCCGGCGCGTGCGTCGCGAGCTCCACGTCGCGCCCGACGACCTGGCCGCGCGCGAGGACGGCACGCCCGGCGAGGACGACTGAGCGCGTCCACGCCTCGGGACGGTCGCGAGACACGGTGCCGTCGCGGCGTCACCGTTGACACGGGCGGCTAGGGTCGACGGACCAGCAGGCACAGCGTGGTGCTCGGTGGACCGGAGGAAGGGCGCACGCGGAACGGAGGCCGATCACCATGACGGAACCTGCTGCCGGCGGGCGTGACCTGCAACGCGAGCTCACGGTCCTCGCCGCCAAGAACGAGCGCCTCAGCGAGGCGCTCGTGGCCGCGCGCGAGCAGATCCTCGAGCTCAAGCGCCAGGTCGACGACCTCGCCAAGCCGCCCGGCACGTACGCGACGTTCCTCGGCGCCCGCGACGACGGCACGGTCGACATCGTCTCCGCGGGGCGCAAGATGCACGTCGGCGCGAGCCCGTCGCTCGACGTGCGGGGTCTGCGCCCCGGGCAGGAGGTCATGCTCAACGAGGCCCTCACGGTCGTCGAGGCCGGCGGCTACGAGCAGGTCGGCGAGCTCGTGACCGTCAAGGAGATGCTCGGCGAGGGTCGCGCGCTCGTGGTCGGCCGCGGCGACGAGGAACGCGTCGTGCGGTTCGCTGGTCAGGTGGCCGACGCGGGCGTGCGCGTCGGCGACGCGCTCACCATCGACTCGCGCAGCGGCTTCGTGTTCGAGGTGATCCCGCGGGCCGAGGTCGAGGACCTCGTGCTCGAGGAGGTCCCCGACATCGACTACGGCGACATCGGCGGCCTCGGCCCTCAGATCGAGGCGATCCGCGACGCGGTCGAGCTGCCGTTCCTGCACCCCGAGCTGTTCCGCGAGCACGGGCTCAAGCCGCCCAAGGGCGTCCTGCTGTACGGCCCGCCGGGCTGCGGCAAGACGCTCATCGCCAAGGCCGTCGCGCACTCGCTCGCCGCGACCGCGGCCGCGGCCCGTGGCGCGGACGTCGCCGACGCGCGCTCGTACTTCCTCAACGTCAAGGGCCCCGAGCTGCTCAACAAGTACGTCGGCGAGACCGAGCGGCACATCCGCCTGATCTTCGCCCGGGCGCGCGAGAAGGCGTCGCAGGGGCACCCCGTCGTGGTGTTCTTCGACGAGATGGAGTCGCTGTTCCGCACGCGCGGCACGGGCGTGTCGAGCGACGTCGAGACGACGATCGTGCCGCAGCTGCTCGCCGAGATCGACGGCGTCGAGCGGCTCGACAACGTCATCGTCATCGGCGCGTCGAACCGCGAGGACATGATCGACCCCGCGATCCTGCGGCCCGGGCGCCTGGACGTGAAGATCAAGATCGAGCGCCCCGACGCCGAGGGCGCGCGCGAGATCTTCGCGAAGTACCTCACGCCCGCGCTGCCGATCCACGCCGACGACCTGGCCGAGCACGGCGGGTCGGCCCCCGCGGCCGTCGAGGCGATGATCGCGCGCGTCGTCGAGCGCATGTACTCCGAGGCGGACGAGAACCGCTTCCTCGAGGTCACGTACGCGAGCGGCGACAAGGAGGTCCTGTACTTCAAGGACTTCAACTCGGGCGCGATGATCCAGAACGTCGTCGACCGCGCCAAGAAGAGCGCGATCAAGGACCTGCTGGCGACGGGTCAGCGCGGCATCCGGGTCGACCACCTGCTCGCGGCCTGCGTCGACGAGTTCAAGGAGAACGAGGACCTGCCGAACACCACGAACCCCGACGACTGGGCCCGCATCTCCGGCAAGAAGGGCGAGCGCATCGTCTTCATCCGGACCATCGTGCAGGGCAAGAAGGGCGTCGAGGCGTCGCGGACGATCGAGAACGTCACGAGCACCGGCCAGTACCTCTGACCGACCCGCCGTCGGGCGGTGCGCGGGTCGCGGACGCGCACCGCCCGCGTCGACGTGCTCACCTAGGGTGGTCGGCGTGACCGTGCGCCGCGTGATGGGGATCGAGACCGAGTACGGCGTCCTGCAGCCGGGCAGGCCCATGGCCAACCCGATGCTGCTGTCGAGCCACGTCGTGGCGGTGCACGCCGCGGCGCGCGAGGCCGGCCGGGGCCGCGCGCGGTGGGACTACGACGACGAGGACCCGCTGCACGACGCCCGCGGGTTCCACCTGCAGCGCGCGTCGGCCCACCCGTCGCTGCTTACCGACTCGCCGTCCGTGCCCGCGCCCTCGGGCGACGCGCCGCAGGAGCTGCCCCGCTCCGACGCCGAGGAGTACGAGGACCCCGGTGCCGCGAACGTCATCCTCACCAACGGCGCGCGCCTGTACGTCGACCACGCCCACCCCGAGTACTCCTCTCCCGAGGTGACGAACCCGCTGGACGCGGTGCGCTGGGACCGTGCGGGCGAGCTCGTGATGCTCGACTCGGTGCGGATGCTCGCGAGCAACCCCGCGCTGCCCGACGTGTCGCTGTACAAGAACAACGTCGACGGCAAGGGCGCCACGTACGGGACGCACGAGAACTACCTCGTGGACCGCGCGGTGCCGTTCGGCGACCTCGTCGCGCGGCTCACACCGTTCCTCGTCACGCGCCAGGTCTTCACCGGTGCCGGGCGCGTCGGCCTCGGTCAGCGCGGCGAGCACCCGGGTTTCCAGCTGTCCCAGCGTGCCGACTACATGGAGGCCGAGGTCGGTCTCGAGACGACCCTGCGTCGTCCGATCGTCAACACGCGCGACGAGCCGCACGCCGACCCGACGCGCTGGCGGCGGCTGCACGTGATCATCGGCGACGCGACGATGCTCGAGGTCGCGACGTACCTGCGGCTGGGGACGACGTCGCTCGTGCTGTGGCTCGTCGAGCAGGCGGAGGCGGGCTCCGTCGCGGCGCGCCGCGCGGTGCGCGCGGTCGACCGCCTGGCCCTGCGCGACCCGGTCGGCGCCGTGCACGCCGTGAGCCACGACCTGACGCTGACTGAGCGGCTCGAGCTCGCGGACGGCCGACGGCTGACGGCGCTCGAGGTGCAGCGCGAGTACGTCGCCGCGGTGCGCACCGCGCTCGACGGGACCGCGGGTGCGTCCGACGCCCAGACGCTCGACGTGCTCGACCGGTGGGAGTCGGTGCTGCACCGGCTTGCCGACGAGCCGGCGACGTGCGCGCGGGAGGTCGAGTGGGTCGCCAAGCTGCGGCTGCTCGACGGCATGCGCCGACGCGACCACCTCGCGTGGGACCACCCGCGACTCGCCGCCGTCGACCTGCAGTGGTCGGACGTGCGCCCGGAGCGCGGGCTGTACCACCGGCTGGTGACGGCGGACGCCGTCGAGCGGCTCGTGACGCCGGAGCAGGTGCAGGACGCTGTCGTGCACGCCCCGCAGGACACGCGCGCGTACTTCCGCGGCGAGGCGGTCGCGCGGTACGGCGCCCAGATCTCCGCGGCGAGCTGGGACTCGGTGGTGTTCGACGTGCCCGGGGCCCGGTCCTTGCAGCGCGTGCCGATGCGCGACCCGCTGCGGGGGACGCGGGCGCACGTCGGCGACCTGCTGGACGCGAGCCCCGACGCGCGCGCGCTGCTGGCCGCGCTGGGCGGCTGACCGCGCGGTCGCAGGGCCGGTGCCGCCGCGCCGGTCCTGGTACCGGCCCCGGAGCGCCGGTACCGGGCGGTGCGTGCGGCCCGGCGTGGCCCGTGCGTGGTCAGCGCATGTCGCCCACGAAGCGCACGGCCTCCTTCGCCTCGCGCACGCGCCGCTCGTAGGTCAGTCCCAGCCCGAGCACGACCGCACCGCCGACGGCGAGCAGCACCCATCCGTCGACGTCGGCGAGCGCGCGCACGGTGAGCGGGCTGAGCACGACCGCGAGGGTCGTGAGCGTCGCGGCGACACCCAGCACGAACGGCGCCTGCCAGCGCTGCGCGGCTCCGAGGGCCGTCGCCGCCAGCGCCAGGGCCAGCAGGACCGCGAGGCGCACCGTCCCCGGGCCGCCGAGCCAGAGCGTCGCGAGCGGCGCGCCGACCACGAGCGCGACGGGTGCGCCGAGCGC
>JAEYNO010000221.1 GCA_023412515.1 Actinomycetes bacterium | reverse complement strand
CTCGCGGAGGTGCCGGGCGCCGGCGCCCGGGCGCTGCTCGAGCGGCTGGCCGCTGACCCCGCCCGCCCCGTCGCGCTCACGGCGGCTGCCGTGCTGCGGCTGCGGCGCACCGGCGACTGACGCGCCGACGTGCGGGAACGCACGGGACGCGTGACGTGCCCCGAGTGGGATTCGAACCCACACTGGATCGGGTTTGAGCCGAACGCCTCTGCCGGTTGGGCTATCGGGGCCGTGCCCGTCAGCCTAGCGTCGTCCGCGGCGGGCACGGACGCGCGCGGGGTCCCCGTCCCGACCGCCGACGTGCCGCCGCGGGCGCGGACGCGCCGTGCGTGACGGTGACCACGTGGCGGACCGCGCGTCCACGGGTCGATGCGCACTACGCTGTGCACGTGACCACGGACGACAGCACCGAGCCCACGCAGGACGCGACGCAGGGTCTGGACCTGCCCGCCGCCGAGCCGGCGCCCCGCGCCGCCGCGCCGTCGGCCGGTCGGCCCGCGCGTCGCGCGGTCGTCGCCGAGGACGAGGCGCTCATCCGCATGGACGTCGTCGAGACGCTCACCGAGGCGGGTTTCGAGGTCGTCGGCGAGGCGGGAGACGGCGAGCGCGCCGTCGAGCTCGCGACCGAGCTCAAGCCCGACGTCGTCGTCATGGACGTCAAGATGCCCGTGCTCGACGGCATCTCCGCGGCCGAGCGCATCGGCAAGGCGCACCTCGCGCCCGTCGTGCTGCTCACCGCGTTCTCGCAGACCGAGCTGGTCGAGCGCGCGCGCGACGCCGGTGCGATGGCCTACGTCGTCAAGCCGTTCAGCCCGGCGGACCTGCTGCCCGCGGTCGAGATCGCGATCTCCCGCTACGCGCAGATCACGGCGCTCGAGTCCGAGGTCGCGGACCTCGCCGAGCGGTTCGAGACCCGCAAGCGCGTGGACCGCGCCAAGGGCCTGCTCATGACGAAGATGGGCCTGACCGAGCCCGAGTCGTTCCGCTGGATCCAGAAGACGTCGATGGACCGTCGCCTCACGATGCGCGAGGTCGCGGACGCCGTCATCGAGCAGGTCGGCGGCGCCGCCTCCTGACGCCCCTCAGCCGCTCCCCGAGCCCGGTCCACGCCCCGCGTCGACCGGGCTCGGTGCATGTCGGGGGTCACGAATGTGCAACGACATCTGTGAGACATTGCGATTCACATGTCGGACACAAACCATGAGTACGTTCGCGCCACATCGTCGTGGTCCGCGCCGGACCCCGGCAGGTGCAGTGCTCACAGAGGGGTACCACACGCATGATTCGTTCGACACGTGCAGGACGTGCGCTCGCAGTCGCAGGAGTGGTCGCACTGGCGCTCACCGCTTGTGCCGGGGGCGACGACGACGCGGGGTCCGGCGGCGACGCGACGTCGTCGGGCGGTGGTGACGGCGGCGAGGCGCTGCACATCGGCACCATCCTCCCGGTCACCGGCTCGCTGGCCCAGCTCGGCCCGCCCGAGATCGCGGGCGTCGACCTGGCCGTCAAGGAGATCAACGACGCGGGCGGCCTGTTCGGCGCGGACGTGAAGGTGACGCACACCGACTCGTCCGACGCGCAGAACGCCTCGGTCGCCACCGCATCGGCGCAGGAGCTCATCTCGGCGGGCGTCTCCGCCATCATCGGCGCCGCGTCGTCGTCGGTCACCAAGAACATCGTCGACGACATCACGGGCGCGGGCATCGTGCAGGTGTCGCCCGCGAACACGGCGACCGACCTGTCCGGCTACTCGGACTTCTACTTCCGGACCGCGCCGCCGGACACCGTGCAGGGCGACGTGCTCGGCAACCTCATCGTCGGTGACGGCGCGTCGAACGTCGGGATCCTCGTGTTCAACGACTCGTACGGCACGTCGCTGCGCGACGTCGTCGAGGGCGTCGTCGGCGAGGCCGGCGGCACGGTCGTGTACGGCACGTCAGGCCAGGAGTTCGACCCGGCGGAGACCAACTTCGCGACCATCGTCGCGGACGCGATCGCCGCAGGCCCGGACGCCATCGCGATCCTCGCGTTCACGGACCAGACCCCCGCGATCGTGCGCGAGCTCGCCGCGCAGGGCTGGGACATGAGCAAGACGTACTTCGTCGACGGCAACCTGCAGAACTTCGGCACCGAGGGTGACACCGGGTTCCCGGCCGGCACGCTCGAGAACGCGCAGGGCACCCTGCCGGGCGCGTACCCGTCGGAGGAGTTCCAGGGCCGCATGCTCGAGGTCGACCCCGGTCTCAAGGACTACTCGTACGGCCCCGAGTCGTACGACGCGACCATGCTGGTGGCGCTCGCCGCACTCAAGGGCGGCGCGTCCGACGGCGAGACGATCCAGGCCAACATGGCGGCCGTCTCGGGTGCGGACGGCGGCACCGAGTGCACCGGCTGGGAGGAGTGCTCGAAGCTCCTCGAGGACGGCGAGGACATCGCGTACCAGTCGGCGTCGGGCGTCGGCCCGTTCAACGAGGCCAACGACCCGTCGTCCGCGTTCATCGGGATCTACCAGTTCGGTCCCGAGAACACGTACACGTTCAGCCGGTCCGAGGAGGGCGAGGTCCCGCAGGGCTGAGCCGAGGACTTCCCGCACGGCACGCGTCGGCGGGCGACCCGGGACCTCGGCGCGCCTCGGGGCTGCGGAGCGCGCAGGGCACCCGCCGCGCCGTCCGAGGTCCGGCCCGCGGTGCCGTCCGACGTCCGGGCACGTGCGTAGCCGCTGGCCCCTCGGCGGCGACACGCCTGGCCGGTGCCGGGGCGCGTCGCGGC
>JAEYNO010000030.1 GCA_023412515.1 Actinomycetes bacterium | reverse complement strand
CGACGAACTCCATGCGCACCCAGCCGGTGCCGTGGTTGCTCATGGTCTCCATGCGGCCCTTGCGCTGCGCGAGGAGCTGCGTGACGGCGCCGAGGTACTCCTCGGGGACGTCGATCGTCATGCGCTCGGTCGGCTCGTGCACCTTGCCGTCGATCGTGCGGGTGACGACCTGCGGCTTGCCGACCGTGAGCTCGAAGCCCTCGCGGCGCATCTGCTCGACGAGGATGGCGAGCGCGAGCTCGCCGCGGCCCTGCACCTCCCACGCGTCGGGACGCTCGGTGGGCAGCACGCGCAGCGACACGTTGCCGATGAGCTCGCGGTCGAGGCGGTCCTTGACCTGGCGGGCCGTGACCTTGTGGCCCTTGCCGCCCTTGCCGGCCAGCGGGGACGTGTTGATCCCGATGGTCATCGAGATCGCCGGGTCGTCGACCTGGATGAGCGGCAGCGGGCGCGGGTCGTCGGGGTCGGTGAGCGTCTCGCCGATCGTGATGTCCTCGATGCCGGCGACCGCGACGATCTCGCCGGGGCCCGCCTGCTCGGTCGGCACGCGGTCGAGGGCCTTGGTCTCGAGGAGCTCGGTGACGCGCACGTTCTGCAGCGTGCCGTCGTGCCGCGCCCACGCGACGGTCTGGCCCTTGCGCAGCGTGCCGTTGTGGATGCGCAGCAGCGCGAGCCGCCCGAGGAACGGCGACGCGTCGAGGTTGGTCACGTGGGCCTGCAGCGGCGCCGTGGGGTCGTACGACGGCGCGGGGATCTTCTCGAGGATCGTCGCGAACAGCGGCTCGAGGTCGGGGCTGTCCGGCAGGCCGCCGTCGGCGGGCTGCTCGAGCGACGCCTTGCCGACCTTGGCGGCGGCGTACACCACGGGCACGTCGAGGATCGCGTCGAGGTCGAGGTCGGGGACCTCCTCGTGCAGGTCGGACGCGAGGCCGAGCAGCAGGTCGGTCGCCTCGTGCACGACCTCCTCGATGCGCGCGTCGGGGCGGTCGACCTTGTTGACGACGAGGATGACGGGCAGCTTCGCGGCGAGCGCCTTGCGCAGCACGAAGCGCGTCTGCGGCAGCGGGCCCTCGGACGCGTCGACGAGCAGCACGACGCCGTCGACCATCGACAGGCCGCGCTCGACCTCGCCGCCGAAGTCGGCGTGGCCGGGGGTGTCGATGACGTTGATGGTGATGCCGTCGGGCTGCCCGACCTTCGCGGCCGCGGGGCCGGCGTACCGGACCGCGGTGTTCTTCGCGAGGATCGTGATGCCCTTCTCGCGCTCGAGGTCGCCCGAGTCCATGGCCCGCTCGTCGACGTGGTCGTGCGCGCCGAACGCGCCGGACTGCCAGAGCATCGCGTCGACGAGCGTCGTCTTGCCGTGGTCGACGTGCGCGACGATCGCGACGTTGCGCAGGTCGGAACGGACGGCCGTGCCGGAGGCCTGGTCGGTGGCGGGCATGCGGGTACTCATCTCAAGAGGGGGGCACGCCGGGCGCGACGCGGCGTCCATCTTACCGCCGTGTCCAGCGCCACCACCATGTGAGGTCCGCCGCTCCCGGCGTCAGCGCGGGCACGGGGTCGAGCACGGGCAGCCCGGGGTCCTCGTCCGCGGACCGCTGCGCGGTCAGCGTCACGACCGGTGCACGCACGAGCGGCAGCACCGCGCCCGACGCGACCAGCGCGGCGGACACCTCGGCGACCTGCGCCGGCACGGCCGCGGGGTCGCGCTGCGCGACGAGCGCGTCGAGCGTCGCGTCCAGCGCGGGGTCGGCGTGCCCCGTGACGTTGGTGGCGCCGCCCGTGCGCCAGCGCGCGACCAGCGCGGCCACGGGCAGGTCCTCCTGCGCGACGGGGACGACGGCGACGTCCCAGTCCTCCGGGCGCGTGCGCAGCGTCCCCGCGGGGTCCGTCGCCTCGACCGGCTCGACGTCGAAGCCCGCACGCCGCCCGGCCTCCGCCAGCGCGTCGACGACCCCCGCGCGGACCGGGTCGGCGGTGTTGGCGAGCACACGGACGGTCACGGGCTCCGACGGCTCCGTGGTGGTGGCGGGCGTGCTCTCGTCGTCGGCCTCCGAGTCCTTCGCCGCCGCGTCGCCCTCCCCCGGCGGCGGCGAGACGGCCGCCTCGGCACCGACCTGCGCGGCGACCACGTCGGAGACCTCGGCCCCGTCCCACAGCGGCGCGACGACGTCCGACACGACCCGCTCGCGCGGGACGCTCGCGAGGAACGCGCGACGCAGCTCGGCCGCCGCTGCCGCCGGGTCGGCCGCGGACGCGTGCGCGGCCGGGTCGAACGCTCCCCCGGCCCCCTGCTGCACCACGAGCTGGAGCACCGCGTCGCCGGCCGCGACGACCGCGACGTCGGCGGCGTCGGCCGCGGCCGCGAGCACGTCGGTCGTGCTCAGCGGCGCCGCGACGTCGAGCTCGTCGGACCCGACCGCCGCGACCTGCGCGAGCGGGTCGAGGTCCGTGCGCAGCCGCACGCGGTCGAACGCCGCCGGACGCTCACCCGCGTACGCCTCGTTGCGGACGGCCTCGACGCCGCCGTCGTCGACATGCTCGAGGACGTACGGACCGGTCGTCGTGGTGAGCGTCGGGTCGGCCGCCACCGCGCCCGCGCGCCCGGCGCCGCGCCAGACGCGCGACAGCGGCACGAGCGCGGCCCGGTCCTGCTGCTGCACCGCGGTGACGACGGCGATGGTCCAACGCTCCGCGTCCTGCGTCGGGGCGGGCGTGGTGGGCGCGACCGTCGCGTCGGGCGTCGAGGTCGTCTCGGTGCCGGAGCTCGCGGCGGGTGCCGCCGTCGCGCCGGGCGTCGCGGTGCCGGACGCTTCCGGCGTCGGGGCGGCACCGGCCGCCGTCGAGGCCTCGGGCTGCGCGGTCGCCCCCGGGTCCGGCCGCTCCGCGGGGAACCGCGGCGCCGCGGGGTCCAGCGCGAGCCGCCCCACGACGTGCGCGGGCAGGTTCACGTCGAGCGCCACCTGCCAGTCCGCGACCGGGGTGTCGTAGACGACCGTCAGGGTCGCGCCGTCCATGGCAGGCACCGCGGACGCGCGCGCGAGCGCCGCCGACGTCGCGCCGAACGCCACGACGTCGTCGAGGTCGCCCGCCGGCGCGCCGTCGGCGTCGAGCTCGGGCACGACCTCGTCGAGCTGCCCGCTGCGCGCCGCCCACTCCAGCAGCAGGTCCGCCGGGGTGACCGGGACGCCGTCGGACCACCGCGCCGTCGGGGCGATCGTGTACCGCACGGTCAGGGGGTCGTCGGCCACCTTCTCGACGGTGCCGAACGACGCGTCCTGCTCGACCGACCCGTCGGCGGCGAGCGTCGTGAACCCGGACTGCACGAGCCCGCGGACCAGCACGCTGCCGGGTGCGCGCCCGGCGGCGGTGGCACCGTTCAGCGACACGAACGGGAGACCGACGCCCACGGCGACGGTGCCGGCGCGCTCCGGGTCCACCGGGTCCGGCGTGCACGCGGCGAGCGCACCCGCCATCACCAGCACCAGCCCTGCCGCGACGCCCCGCGCCGCACCCACCCGTGTCCGCAGCACCGACCGACCTCCCGCAGCTGTGCACCGACCTACCAGGTCCGGGCACGTGCGCGCCCGGTGGAACCCGCCGTGCCGGGCCCGACCTCGTCGGACCCGGCACGGCGGCACAGCGTCGCGGCACCCGCCGTGGCGAGTGCGCGGGGCGTCAGCCCGCGTCGACGAGCAGCGCGCGCAGGCGCCGCCGCTCGCGCTGCTTCTCGGGGTTCGGCAGCGGCACCGCGGCGATGAGCCGCTGGGTGTACGCGTGCTGCGGGCGGCGCAGGATCTCGTCGCGCGAGCCCTGCTCGACGATCTCGCCGCGCCGCATCACCGCGATGCGGTCCGCCAGCAGGTCGACGACGGCGAGGTCGTGCGTGACGAACAGGCACGCGAACCGCAGACGCTGCTGCAGCTCCTGCAGCAGCTCCAGCACGTGCGCCTGCACCGACACGTCGAGGGCCGACGTGGGCTCGTCCGCGACGAGCAGCTCGGGCGAGAGCGACAGCGCCCGCGCGATGCCGACGCGCTGCTTCTGCCCGCCCGACAGCTCGTGCGGGTAGCGGTTGCGGTAGGCCCGGGGCAGCTCGACCTGGTCGAGCAGCTCCTCGATCCGCCGCTGCAGCGCCTGACCCTTCGCCTCGCCCGCGAGGCGCAGCGGCTCGCCGATGCTCTCGCCGATGGGCAGGCGCGGGTTCAGCGACGACGACGGGTCCTGGAAGACCATGCCGACCTTGCGTCGCAGCGCCGCCATCTCCTTGCGCTTGGCGGCGCGGACGTCGATCCCCGCGACCGTCAGCTCGCCCTCGACCGCGGGCAGCAGCCCGACGGCGGCACGGCCGATCGTGGTCTTGCCCGAGCCCGACTCGCCGACCAGGCCGACGACCTCACCCGCGTGCACGACGAGGTCGGCGTCGGAGACGGCGCGGAACGCGGGCATGCGCCCCTGCTTCGGGTACTCGATCGCGACCCCGCGCAGCGACAGCACGGGCTCGCCGATGCGCTCCAGACGCTGCCGCTCGGCCTCGGCCGCCTCGGCGAGCCGACGCGCGTTCTCGGCCTCGCGCGCGGCGAGCTCCTCGGGCGTCACCGCCTCGACGAGCGCCTCGGCACCCGTCACCGACGCCAGCGCGGCGGTGAGGTCGATCTCGGGGCCGCCCAGGTGCGGGACGGCCGCGAGGAGCTCCTGCGTGTACGGGTGCTGGGGCCGCGCGAAGATCTCCTCCGCCGGGCCCGTCTCGACGATCACGCCGTGACGCATGACCGCGATGCGGTCCGCGAGGTCGGCGACCACGCCCATGTCGTGCGTGATGAGGATGACCGCCGAGTCCAGCCGGTCGCGCAGGTTGCGCATGAGGTCGAGGATCTCGGCCTGCACGGTGACGTCGAGCGCGGTGGTCGGCTCGTCGGCGATGAGCAGCGCCGGGTCGCAGGACAGCGACTGCGCGATCATCGCGCGCTGCCGCTGACCGCCCGAGAGCTGGTGCGGGTACGAGCGGAACGCCTTCTCGGGGTCGGGGAGCTCGACCATCCGCAGGAGCTCGATCGCGCGCTCGCGCGCCTCGGCCGGCGAGATCGCGCGGTGCAGCCGCAGCGTCTCGACGATCTGCGCGCCGACCGTGTACGCCGGGTTCAGCGCGGTCATCGGCTCCTGGAAGATCATCGCGATGTCGTCGCCGCGCACGCGCCGCATGCGCTGGGCCGACATGCCGCGCAGCTCCTCGCCGCGCAGCTTGATCGAGCCGGAGACGCGCGCGTTGCGCGGCAGCAGGTCGAGGATCGCCATCGAGCTCACGGACTTGCCGGAGCCCGACTCGCCGACGATCGCGAGCACCTCGCCGGCGCGCACCTCGTAGTTGAGACGGATCGCGGCGGGGACCCAGCGTCGGTCCACGGCGAAGTCGACCGACAGGTCGTTGACCTGCAGAACCGGGGTCGTGGTCGCGTCGGACGTGGTCATCGCGGTGCTCCTGAGATCATGACGGGGTGGAACAGCAGTGGACGTACCGGCCGCGCAGCTCGGCCGTGCTCACCGGGGCCACCTGGCTCGTCGCCGTCGGTCTGACGACCGCCGAGTCGCTGGCCGGTGGCGCAACCGCGGGGCTGCGCGTCCTGCCCGTCGCCCTGCTGGTGGCGCTGCTGGGCTGGGCAGTCTTCTACCGCCCGCACGTCGCGGTCGACGACACCGGGGTGCTCGTCGTGAACCCGCTGAGCACGACCCGCGTGCCCTGGGCGGCGCTCATCGACGTGCGCACGCGCTTCACGTGCACGCTCGTCACGCCGCACGCCTCGGTCGAGATCTTCGCCGCACCGGGCCCCGGCCGCCACAGCGCCGCGTCCGCGACCGCGCAGGACGTGCGCGCGGTCGCCCGCGGCGCGGCCGACGGCCGCGGCGCCGTGAGCATCGGTGAGCTGCCCGGCTCGCCGTCCGGGGTGGTCGCGCGCCACGTGCGCGACCGCTGGTCCGAGCTCGTCGAGTCGGGTCGCCTCGAGGCCGGTCTCGCGGACGAGACGCCCGTCGAGCGTCGGACGCACGTCGGCCTGGTCACGACGACGGTCGTCCTGCTCGTGGCCGCCGTCGTGCCGTACCTCGGCTGAGCGCGCACGCCGCACGGCGGTCGCCGCGGTCACGCGCCGTCCACCGAGCCGGTGGGTCCGGAGCGTGGCTGACCGTCGGTGCGCTCGGGTGCAGCGACGGCGGGCGCGGCACCGGCGGCGTCGGGTCGACCCGGCCCGGTCTCCTTCATGCGACGCAGCGAGATCTTGCGCTGGCGCGGGTCGAACGCGTCGCGCAGCCCGTCGCCGATGAAGTTGATGCACAGGCAGATCAGCACGATGAACAGGCCCGGGAACCAGAACAGCCACGGGCGCGTCGAGAAGGCCGCCTGGTTGTCGCTGATGAGACGGCCCAGCGACGTGTCCGGCGGGCGGACGCCGAAGCCGAGGTACGACAGCGCGGTCTCGAGCAGGATCGCGGACGACATGAGCAGCGTCGCGTTGACCGTGATGACGCCGACCGCGTTGGGCAGGATGTGCCGGAAGATGATCCGGGCGTCGGACGCCCCGGCGAGCCTGGCCGCGTCGACGAACTCGCGCTCGCGCAGCGACAGGAAGTCGCCGCGCACGAGGCGCGCCATGCCGGTCCAGGTCGTGAGGCCGAGCAGCACGCCCAGCATGAGCACACCGCCACCGGCGTTGTACGCGATCACGGCGCCGACGAGCAGGACCGGGATGATGATGACCATGTCGGTGAGACGCATCAGCACGGCCTCGAGCCAGCCGCGGAAGTAGCCGGCCGCGGCGCCGAAAACCACGCCGATGAGCGCCGAGATCGTGCCGACCATGAACGTGATCGCGAGCGAGATCTGCGTCCCGCGCATCGTCATCGCGAAGTAGTCGCGACCGACCGTGTCCTGGCCGAACGGGTGCTCGCCGAGCGAGAACGGGAACAGCTGCAGGGTCGGTCGGCCGCCGTTCTGGAGCACCGGCGTGTCGGTCCAGCGGTACTGCCACCAACCGGGGATCGGGCCGATCCCCACCGACGTCAGGGCCAGCAGCACCACCAGGACGAGCACCACGAGGGAGGCGATCGCCCCCGTGTGCCCGAGGAACCTCTTGCGGACGAGGGCGCCCTGGCTCATGCCGCGGAGCTCGCCGGGCACCTCCCGGGACTCGCGCTCGTCGGTCTGCGTCGTGCTGCTCATGCCTTCACCCTCACGCGCGGGTCGAGTGCGGAGTACGCCAGGTCGGCCAGGAGGTTGAACACCACGGCCGTGATCCCGACGACCAGGAACGTCCCCATGATCGGGTTGGGGTCCTGGTGGCTGAGCCCGTTGATGAACAACGCACCCATGCCCTTGAACGAGAACACGTTCTCGGTGATGACGGCACCGCCCAGCAGGCCGCCGATGTCGTACGCGACGATCGTCGCGAGCGGGATCAGCGCGTTGCGGAACGCGTGCCGGACGACGACGACGCGCTCGGGCAGGCCCTTGGCGCGCGCCGTGCGGACGTAGTCCTGTCCCATGACCTCGAGCATCGACGCGCGCGAGTAGCGCGTGTAGGACGCGAGGGAGATGAGCATGAGCGCGAGCGTCGGCAGCACGAGGTGCGTGTACTTGTCGAGGCCGGAGACCCAGAAGTCGCCGCTCAGGCCCGGCGTCTCCGAGCCGATCGTCGCGATGGGGCGTCCGCGGACCTGCGTGAAGTAGCTCGGCCACGCGATCATGAAGCGGTCGAGCATGACGAGCCCGGCCACGAGGAACGACGTGAGCCCGGCGACGCGCATCGACTGGCGGCGGTCGTACCCGCCGAACAGGTAGCCCACCAGCACGCCGGCGCCGACCGCGAGGACGCCCAGCAGGACGATCAGCGGGAACGTCGCACGGTCGAGCAGCGGGCGCAGCGCGAACATCGCGATCAGCCCGAGCCCGACGGTGACGAGCGACGCGTAGAGCGCGCGACGGTTCTGCGAGCCCGCGATGAGCGCCGAGAGGCCGATCGCGATGCCGACGCCGGTCACGGCGACGAGCGCGGGACCGAGGCCGGGGTAGCGGAACCACTGGGTCGCGCCGAGGTACCAGAGCACACCACCCGCGGCGACCGCGGCGACCGCGAACGTGATGAGCCGCCGGCGCAGGTCGCCGCCGATGATCACGGCCCAGACCAGCCCGGAGACCAGCCCGACCACCACCACCGTGGTGATCGGCACGCTCGGGTCGGCGAGGAAGTCGTTGAACCGGATCGCGCCGAACTCCTTGAGGAGCACCGCGACCCAGAAGACCGGGAGCGAGAAGAAGAGGAACGTCAGGAACGTGACGCCGTAGTCGAGCGCGGAGTACTGGCGCAGCGCCGTGACGATGCCGATCGCGATGCCGACGACGATCGCGAGCACCGTGGCCGCGGCGACGAGCTGGAGCGTGGACGGGATCGCCGACCCGAGCGCCTGCGTGACCGGCTGGCCCTGGAGCGTGCGGCCCAGGTCGCACTGCCCGGGGATGACGCACTTGACGGCGCCCCCCAGCCAGAGGAAGTACCGCACCGGCGCCGGGACGTCGAGGTTGAGCAGCGCCGTGCGCTGCGCGATCAACGCGTCCTTGTTGGGGCGGTTCGACTCGCGGAACTCCGCCAGGGGGTCACCCGACACGGCGACCAGCTGGTACACGAGGAACGACGCGCCGAGCAGGATCAGCAGCGACACACCGAGGCGCCGCAAGACGTAGGAAGTCATGACTCTCGCTCTCGCACGGCGGCTCCGGCGACGCGGGGTCGCGCCGGGCCGTCGAGACGGGACGTGCAGGGGGACGCCCGATCTGTGCTCGGGCGCGGGTGGACAGAACTGTATCCCCCGGCCGGGCCCTCTCGGGCCCGCGCGCGAGGGCGCCGGGACTGCGAGCTCGCGAGTCCCGGCGCCGTCGATGTCACACCGGAGGTGTCAACGGATCAGTCGTTGACCGTCCACTCCCAGACGTTCCACCAGACACCGGCCTGGTTGGGGTTGTAGTCGTCGATGCCGCTGACACGGTCGCCGACCGCGTCGAGACCGACCGACTGGAACAGCGGCAGGCCGTAGGCGTCGGCGAAGATCAGGGGGTCGATCTCCTCCTGGATCTGCGCCTGCTGGTCGGTGTCGAGCGTGACCACGAGCTTCGCGGCCAGCTCGTCGACCTTGCTGTTCGAGTAGCCGTTGTAGTTGCCGCCACCGGTCGTCGAGAAGATCTGCGGGACGCCGGCCACGCCGATGCCGCTGTTGATCCAGCCGAAGATCGCGGCGTCGTACGAGCCGTCGGACAGGCGCGAGCCCCAGGCCGCGTCGCCCTGGTCGTCGATGACGAAGCCGGCCTGCGTCGCCGAGGCGGCGATCAGGGTGTAGGCGTTCACGCGGTTCGGGTTGTTGACGTTGTACAGGATGCGGACCGTCGGGCTGGTGACACCGGCCTCGGCGAGCAGCTGCTTGGCACCCTCGACGTCGGGCTCGCCCGGGTAGTCCGCGGAGCCGTTGCTGGCGATGGCGTCCTCGTACGAGGCCTGCGCCGGGACGAACAGCTGCGAGTTGAGGATCTGCGCGTCGTCCTTCTGCGGCGTGATGATCGCGTCGAGGATCTGCTGGCGCGGGATCGTCTTGAGGAACGCCTCACGGACCTTCTGCGCCTTCGCGGCGTCGCCGCCGTAGGTGGCCGGGTCGAACGGGCCGCCGTTGTTGAAGGTCAGGTCGATGTGGTCGTACGCGAGCTGGTCGCCCTGGTGCAGCGTGACGCCGTCGAGCGCCTTGAGCGCCGTCAGGGTGTCGGCCGACGACTGCGGGGAGATCACGTCGACCTCGCCGTTGCCGAGCGCCTGCACGGCCGCCGTGGCGTCCGGGATGGTGCGCATGATGATCGTGTCGAGCTGCGCCTTCAGGTCGCCCGTGTACTTCTCGTTCGGGACGAGGGTCACCGACTGGTTCTCGACGACGTCCGACACGATGTACGGGCCCGAGGACAGGTAGAGCTCGGGGTCCGAGGGCAGCACGGTCGAGTCGTAGCCCGTGTTCCAGAAGTCGGCCACGGCGCGCAGCTCGGCGTTGTCAGCGGTCGCCGTGGGGGCGACGTCGGCCTGCGCCTCGAGCAGGTCGAGGAGGGCCTGGCCGTCGGCGAGGCCCGCGTTCTTGGCCACGACGTGCGCCGGCGCCTCGGCCGCGAACGCGACCTCCCAGTCGGCGGCGGGCTCGCTGTAGTTGAGCGTGATCGAGCGGCCGTCCTCGCCGACCTCGGGGAAGTCGGTCAGACCGAGCGTGGTGGAGTCACCCGCGTAGTCGAAGTAGACGACGTCGCCCGACTCGGAGTTGTAGTGGCCGGACTGCACGGCCCACGCGAAGACCAGGTCGTCGGCGTCGACGGGCTCGCCGTCGGACCAGGTCACACCCTCGTTGACGGTGTACTTGACCGAGAACGGGTCCTCGGAGACGACCTCGTAGGTGCCGAACGACTCGTCCTTCTGCACCTTCGGGTCGCCCGCGGCGAACGACGAGCCGTCGACGTAGTTGAACCACGCACGCGTGGGGTACGTCGTGATCTTCGAGTTGATGTCGACGTTGCCGTTCGACGTGTTCGGGTTGAACGACGAGAACTGGTTCGTCTCCGCCACCGTGAGGGTGCCGCCGCCGGCGCCCGCCGACGCGCTGCTGCCGCCGTCGGGCTCGTCCTGCGGCGTGTTCGCGCACGCGCTCAGCACGAGCGCGCCGGTCGCGAACAGGGCCACAGCGAGGCTGGTCCGCCTGATCTTCAATGTTCCTCCTGAGACGTGGTGGACGTGGCCGCACGGCTCCCCCCGGGGTACAGCTGCAGGGGGCCGGGGCGCGCTCGCCCGCCGGAATTGGGGCAACGCTAGCCCCGGAAGAGGGGACGAATCAGGCATGGACCGACGACCTTGTCGATCGTTACCTGATTGATACTGGTGAGTACCGTCCATCATACGAGACGCGCCAAGCGGAAACAGCCGCGTAACACGGACGACACACGGTCGGAGGGTGTGGTTCGCGTCACACCGCCCACAGGCGGGCCTGGCCGAGACTCACGTGCGGCTCCGTGACGTGCACAAGCACGCGCGGTTGCCGTCGGGATCCTCCACCACCACGAAGCTCGGCGCCTGCGCGTCGTCGACCACGCGCCCGCCGGCCGCCACGGCCGCCGCGACCCGGGCGTCGAGGCGTCCGGGCTCGACCCACACGTCCAGGTGCCAGCGCTGCCGCGGCTCCTGCGCACCGGAACGCTGGAACCACACGGGCGGCTGCGCGTCCGCCGGGTCGCGCACCTCGTCGTCCGCCCCCGGGGTCTCCTCGTACGCGAGGAACGCCGCCCACCAGCGCCGCGCCGCGGCGACGTCGGGCGTGTCGAGCGCCACCTCGGTGCGCTGGAGGGCGGAGCCGTCGCACGTCAGGCCGGCGTCGGCAGCCAGGCGCGACACCGTCCGGGCGAGCGCGACGTCCCGCTCGGTCACGCCGCCCGCGTCGTGGCTCACGAGGCGCACGTCGACGCGGCCGTAGCGCAGGTCGACGTCGGGGTGGTGCCCCGCCTCCTCGGCGGAGGCGCCGATCGCCGCGACCAGTGCCAGGCCCGTGGCGAAGTCACCCGTCGCGACCCGCGTGCGCAGCCCGTCGCCGAGGTCGGTCCAGCCCGTGAGGCCGGCGTCCGCGACCTCCTGCCCGCTCACTCCTGCCCACTCAGCGTCGTCGCCATGCGCCCATCGTGGCGCCCGCACCGCGTCGTCGCGCGGCGGGACGCCCGACCGGGCTCAGACGTTGAAGCGGAACTCCACGACGTCGCCGTCGGCCATCACGTAGTCCTTGCCCTCGATGCGCGCCTTGCCGGCCGACCGCGCGGCCGCGACCGAGCCCGCCTCGACGAGGTCCGCGAACGAGATGACCTCGGCCTTGATGAAGCCCTTCTGGAAGTCCGTGTGGATGACGCCGGCGGCCTGCGGGGCCGTCCAGCCCTGCCGGATGGTCCAGGCGCGCGACTCCTTCGGGCCGGCCGTCAGGTAGGTCTGCAGGCCGAGGGTGTGGAACCCGACGCGGGCGAGCTGGTCGAGGCCCGCCTCCTCCTGGCCGTTCTCGGCGAGCATCTCCTTCGCCTCCTCGGGCTCGAGCTCGACCAGGTCGGACTCGAACTTCGCGTCGAGGAAGATGGCGTCGGCCGGCGCGACCAGCGCGCGCAGCTCGTCCTGCATCGCGGTGTCCGCCAGGCCGGCGTCGTCGGTGTTGAAGACGTAGATGAACGGCTTGGCCGTCATGAGCTGGAGCGACGCCAGGTCCGCGAGGTCGAGCCCGGCGGCCTTCGCGCCCTGGAACAGCGTCTGGCCCGTCTCCAGCACGGCCTGCGCGGCCTGCGCGGCGGCGAGCTCGGCGGGGTCCGCCTTCTTGGCGCGGACCTCCTTCTCCAGGCGCGGGACGATCTTCTCCAGCGTCTGGAGGTCCGCGAGGACCAGCTCGGTGTTGATCGTCTCGATGTCGTCCCGCGGGGAGACGCGGCCGTCGACGTGCACGACGTCGGGGTCGGCGAACGCGCGCGTGACCTGGCAGATCGCGTCGGCCTCGCGGATGTTCGCGAGGAACTTGTTGCCCAGGCCCTCGCCCTCGCTCCCACCCTTGACGATGCCCGCGATGTCGACGAACGACACGGTCGCGGGCAGGATCCGCTCGCTGCCGAAGATCTCCGCGAGCTTCTCGAGGCGCGGGTCCGGCAGCGGCACGACGCCGACGTTCGGCTCGATGGTGGCGAACGGGTAGTTCGCCGCGAGCACCTGCGCGCGGGTCAGGGCGTTGAAGAGGGTGGACTTGCCGACGTTGGGCAGGCCGACGATGCCGATAGTGAGTGCCACGTCGGCCGAGTCTACGGGCCGGGACCGCGGCGCGCGGTCCCGGCCCGTGCGTCAGGCGTACGAC
>JAEYNO010000023.1 GCA_023412515.1 Actinomycetes bacterium | reverse complement strand
ATCCAGAAGGCCAGCGTCTCGACTTCCTCGGCGGTCGAAGCCGGGTGGAAGCGGATTCCGCCCTTGGTCGGTCCGCGCGTGTCGTCGTAGCGGCAGCGCCAGGCAAGAAACGATTTCCGCGATCCGTCGTCCATGCGAATCATGAGCCTGACCTTTGTGGTCTCGCGGGCGAATTTCAGCTTCTCGATCACGTCCGGGTCGATGCTCAGGTGAGCGGCGGCTTCGTCGAGGCGGATCAGGGCGTCGTCAAGCAAGGTATGTTCAGCCATCACGGCTCCTTCGTTGGTGTACTGGGTTCTGTGTGGAAGCGTTGGTGCGATCAGGCCGCGAGCGCTGTCCGGTGGCGATAGTTCCGGCAGAAGCGGCGGCCGAGCCGCGTCATGATCTCGTAGCCGATGGTGCCCGCAGCGCGGGCAATGTCGTCCACCGTCTGCCGTTCGGTGATGACATCGACGAACTCGCCTTCACGTGGAAGGTCCGCGCAGTCGGTCGCGTCGACGACTGTGCTGTCCATCGACACCCGGCCTGCGAACGGCAGTTCCTGCCCCTTGTAGAAAGCCGAGAGGCTGGCCCCTCGCGGCCAGCCGTCGGCATAGCCGATCGACAGCGTCGCGAGCCGGGATCGCCGCTGGACCGCAAGCGCATGCCCGTAGCCGACGCGGGCATGGGCGGGAACCTCGCGCAGCTGCAGCACGCGCGCCGAAACCGCCACCGTCTGCCGCACGGCGCTTGGCTGTCCGGCAACGGGATTGATCCCGTAGAGCGCGGCTCCTGGCCGGACCAGGTCGAAGTGGTATTCCTTACCCAGTAGGATGCCCGCCGAGTTGGCTAGTGAGGAAGCCGCTTTCTTTGGAAGCACCGTCCGCAGCTTGCTGAATTCCCGTAGTTGCGCGCGGTTGGCAGGATGGGGAGCCGCGTCGGCACAGGCCAGATGGCTCATGACCAGCTCGACGGACAGACCGCCCAGCAGCGCCGGATCAGTCGCCAGCATGGCCACGTCGCCGGGCGACAGGCCGAGGCGCGACATGCCCGAGTCGATCTGGAGCGCGACAGGCATGCTGCGCCCCTTCTCGCTCGCATGCCTGCGCCAGCTGTCCGCTTCGCCCCTGGTGTTCACGACAGGCATCAGGACCGAATTGAGGAATTCTCCTTCGGTGCCGGGCGGCGTGCCGTTCAGGACGAAGACGCGAGAGCTGAACCCGATCGCTTTTCGCAGTGCGAGGCCTTCCTCGAGATGAGCAACGAAGAACGTTCGGCATCCAGCCGCCTGGAGCGCGAAGCCGACCTCGGCCGCGCCGAGGCCGTAGGCATCCGCTTTCACCACTGCTGTGCAATCCGCTTTGCCCGCCAGCTTGGACAGCATTCGCCAGTTGGAGACGACCGCGTCGAGATCCACCGTCAGGATCGCTCCTGCGCGCTGCATTGCCGCGCTCATGATCGGTACCGCCCCAGCCCGAGATCGGTCACGTCGATCTCGGGCACCTTTCCGGACATGATGTCGGCCAGGACTCGGCCAGAGCCGCATGCCATCGTCCATCCAAGCGTTCCGTGCCCGGTGTTGACGAAGAGGCCCGGTACGGAGGTTGCTCCGACGATCGGGGGCCCGTCCGGGGTCATCGGCCGGAGGCCGCACCAGAAAGAGGCCTCGCTGGCGCGGCCTGCCCCCGGGAACAGGTCCCCGACCGAATGCTCCAGCGGCGCGCGTCGCGAGCGTGGCAGGGAGAGGTCGAAGCCGGAGATTTCGGCCGTGCCGCCCACCCGGATCCGGTCGCCGAGCCGCGTGATGGCGATCTTGTATGTCTCGTCCATCACCGTGGACACAGGCGCGGCAGCCTCGTCCGTCATCGGCATCGTCAGGGAGTAGCCTTTGACGGGATAGACCGGGACGTGGATCCCGAGCGGTCCCAGCAGGCGCGGCGAGTAGCTTCCGGCAGCAACGACGACAGCGTCGGCGGGCAGAAGCCCATCAGCCGTACGAACGGCCGAGACCCTGCCGCCCTCCAGCACGACGGCGTCGACCGACACGCCGTAGCGGAAGTCGACGGCGCCGGACGCGAGAGCCGCGAGCTTCTCGGTGAATAAGCGGCAGTCGCCTGTTTCGTCACCGGGAAGCCTCAAGCCCCCGACGATCTTGTGGCTCACGCGCGCCAGGGCGGGTTCGGCAGCGACGCACCCCAAAGGCGCGAGCACCGAGAATTCGACGCCGAACTGCTTCAGGACCTCGATGTCGCCGACAACCCCGTCGAGCTGCTTCTGCGTCCGGAACAGCTGAAGGGTGCCCTGGTAGCGCTCGTCATACTCGATGCGGGTGGTCGCTCTCAGGTCGCGCAGGCAGTCGCGGCTGTACTCGGCGATCGGAACCATGCGCGCCTTGTTCACCGCATAGCGTGGCGACGTGCAGTTCGAGAGCAACTTCAGAAGCCATGACCACATCGCAGGATCGAACCGGGGACGGACGGCGAGTGGCCCGTGCTTCATCAGGAGCCACTTGATCGCCTTCAGCGGCACGCCGGGTCCGGCCCAGGGCGATGCGTAACCCGGAGACACCTCCCCGGCATTTGCGTATGAGGTTTCAAGCGCGGGGCCTGCCTGGCGGTCGAGCACGGTGACCTCGTGCCCCGCCCGCGCGAGATACCAGGCGGAGGTTACGCCGATGACCCCGCTTCCTACGACGATGACCCTCATTGCCGCCTCCCGTAAACGAGTGCGACGGATGCCGTGCGGCAGCGGCGATGGATTTCGACATTCATGATGCGTCTCCACCGGGCCAGCGGTGGCGGACCCGGAAATCAGAACCGAATTTCAGGCTTGGTTGGATTTCCGGCCCCCGGTCGACGGCCTTGCGGCCGCGCCAGGGCTAAATGCACGCGATGAGGCTACCCGCATGGTTCATGAACCGAATGCGGGTCCTCGAGTTCTTCCGGTCTGTCTGCGGCTGACGGCGCAATCGGTTGCTCGCGGCTTGTGGGCGCGGCCAACATAGCACCGTGGCCGGATTGTTCAACTTCAGCAGAAGCAATCGCTTGGCACGGCCAGCGGCCTCAATGCCGCCCCAAAGATTGCGTCATCTGGACCGAATTGACGCGCGGGAGAGAGCCGGGAGACCGGCCGCCGAAGGAGCAACCGCCCCGGAAACTCTCAGGCACCCGGACCGCCCGTCGATCAAAGACTCTGGAAAGCGGAGCAGCAGCTCCCGCCGAAGGTGTAAGCCGGGCTCGTGCGAGACGGACCCTGCCAAGCTCTCAGGCCAATGACAGAGGGGGCATGCATGCGAACAGGCATGCATCGCGCCGGAGGTCTGTCATGAATCCTAGCCCTTGATACGCGCCACAGGTTCCCCGCGCCTTGATGGCGTGCGGTGATCCTGCTCGACATTTCACCTTCCCTCTTCCGGTCGCACGTCGCTTCGTTGAAGCTGGCGGCGCGCCGCTTTTTGGAATGCAACGATATGACTGACTTCCCACCTTCTGCCGTGAGCCGTCGCGGGCTGCTCGGCGGCGGCGCCGCGCTCCTTGCCCTCGCCGCCGCGGGCTGTTCCACAACCGCTCCGGCGCCTTCGCCGGCTGCGGCTCCACCCCCTGTCGCGCCGCCTCGCGCTCCAGAAGCCTCATTCGACACGGATGTGCTGTCCATGTATCGGGCGATGCCGGAGGAGACGTTCCCGGTGCCGGCCGCCGACCTGAAGCGTCTCGACCCGAAATATGTCCGTCGGATCGTCAACTACGTCACAGCCGAAAAGCCCGGCACAGTGATCGTCGATACGGACGCACGCTACCTCTATCACGTCCAGCCAGGAGGCCTGGCCACCCGATACGGTGTCGGCATCGGCCGTGCTGGGTTTGAATGGTCGGGCCGCGCCCACATCGCCTACAAGCGTGAATGGCCCGTGTGGACGCCTCCTTCCGATATGATCAAGCGCCAGCCCTCGCTCGAGAAGTGGCGTCACGGCCAGCCGCCCGGCATCGACAATCCGCTTGGGGCACGCGCGCTCTACATCCACCAGGGAAACCGCGATACGCTCTACCGCATCCACGGGACCGCAGAGGCATGGACGATCGGCAAGGCGATCTCGTCGGGTTGCGTTCGCCTGCTGCATCAGGATGTCATCCATCTGCACGATCACGTGCGCCCGGGGTCAGCCATCATCGTCATGGGGTCGGCCCGCGCTGCCAACGTTTGAGGACTGTCATGATCGACCAGGCAATGACTTTCCTCGACTGGTTCGGGGTTGTTGTCTTCGCGACCACTGGCTCGCTGGCCGCGGCGCGCAAGCGGATGGACCTGTTCGGGTTCATCCTTCTTGGCACGGCCACGGGCATCGGGGGCGGAACGATCAGGGACACGGTCCTCGGCGCCACGCCCGTGTTCTGGATCACCAGCCCGGAATACCTGCTCGCCTGTGTTGCAGTATCGTCCGCCGTGTTCTTCCTAGCGCATATCCCGCAGTCACGGGAGGCCCTCTTGCTGCGGTTCGATGCAATTGGGCTGGCGCTCTTCGCAGTCCTTGGAGCCGACAGGACCCTGGCCATGGCCGGGGGGCCTGTGGCCGCGGTGGCGATGGGCATCGTTACAGCAACGTTCGGTGGTGTCGTCAGGGATGTACTCAGCGGCGAGAGTCCCGGAATCCTCAGCCGGGAGGTCTATGCCTC
>JAEYNO010000020.1 GCA_023412515.1 Actinomycetes bacterium | reverse complement strand
CAGGTCGCCCGGCCGCAGGGGCGCGGCGCCGTCGACGAGCACGCGCCGCCGGCCGGGGGCCGCGACGACCGCCTCGAGGACGTGCCGGACCACGGCCTCGGGGCTCAGGGGTCGCACGCGCACGGCGCCCAGCCCATCACGCCGGGGCGCGCGCCGCGTGGCGTCGGGGCCTGGCCGGGCGCGTGCGCGACGGCGGGTGACGATCTGGGAAGATGTGTGCCCATGAGCGACCTGACCTCCCGTCCCGACGTCCCGACGGCCGCACGCGACGCCCGCCAAGTACCGGACAAGGTCACGGTCGACGGTCTCGAGGACCGCTGGTCGAGCGCGTGGAGCGAGGCCGGCACGTACGCGTTCGACCGCACGGCGACGCGCGAGCAGGTGTACTCGATCGACACGCCGCCGCCCACGGTGTCGGGCTCGCTGCACGTCGGGCACGTGTTCTCCTACACGCACACCGACGTCGTGGCCCGGTTCTGGCGCATGCGCGGCCGCGAGGTCTTCTACCCGATGGGCTGGGACGACAACGGCCTGCCCACCGAGCGCCGCGTGCAGAACTACTACGGCGTGCGCTGCGACCCGTCGCTCCCCTACGTCGAGGGCTTCGAGCCGCCGCACGAGGGCACCGACGGCAAGGCCGTCAAGCCGGGCGACCAGGTGCCGGTCTCGCGCCGCAACTTCATCGAGCTGTGCGAGCGGCTGTCGGCCCAGGACGAGCTGCAGTTCGAGGCGCTGTGGCGCCGCCTCGGCCTGTCGGTCGACTGGTCGATGACCTACCAGACCATCGGTGCGACGGCCCGCGCGGTCTCGCAGCGCGCGTTCCTGCGCAACCTCGAGCGTGGCGAGGCGTACCAGGCCGAGGCGCCGGGCCTGTGGGACGTGACGTTCCAGACCGCGGTCGCGCAGGCCGAGCTCGAGGCGCGCGACTACCCCGGAGCGTTCCACAAGGTCGCGTTCCACCGCCCGGACGGCGAGGCCGTCGTGATCGAGACGACGCGCCCCGAGCTGCTGCCCGCGTGCGTCGCACTCATCGCGCACCCGGACGACGAGCGCTACCAGCACCTGTTCGGCACGACCGTGACGTCGCCGCTGTTCGGCGTCGAGGTGCCCGTGCTGGCGCACCCCGCGGCCGAGCCCGACAAGGGTGCCGGCATCGCGATGTGCTGCACGTTCGGCGACCTCACCGACGTGCAGTGGTGGCGCGAGCTGCGCCTGCCGACGCGCTCGGTCGTCGGCCGTGACGGCCGCGTGCTGCGCGAGACGCCGGACTGGATCACGTCGGAGGCGGGCCGCACGACGTACGGCGAGCTCGCGGGCAAGACGACGTTCAGCGCGCGCGAGGCCGTCGTCGCCGGGCTGCGCGCGTCGGGCGACCTGCTCGGCGAGCCGGTCGCGACGCAGCGCAAGGCCAACTTCTACGAGAAGGGCGACAAGCCCCTCGAGATCGTCACGAGCCGCCAGTGGTACCTGCGCAACGGCGGCCGTGACGAGGAGCTGCGCGACGCGCTGCTCGCGCGCGGCGGCGAGCTCGCGTTCCACCCGGACTTCATGCGCGTGCGGTACGACAACTGGGTCGGCGGCCTCAACGGCGACTGGCTCGTGTCGCGGCAGCGGTTCTTCGGCGTGCCGTTCCCGGTCTGGTACCCGCTCGACGAGCAGGGCGAGCCGCGCTACGACGCGCCGATCGTGCCGGACGAGGCCGCGCTGCCGGTCGACCCGACGAGCGACGTGCCCCCGGGCTACACCGAGGCGCAGCGCGGGCAGGCCGGCGGGTTCGTGGCCGACCCCGACGTCATGGACACGTGGGCGACGTCGTCGCTGACGCCGCAGATCGTGTGCGGCTGGCTCGACGACCCCGACCTGTTCGCCCGCACGTTCCCGATGGACCTGCGCCCGCAGGGCCAGGACATCATCCGCACCTGGCTGTTCTCAACGGTCGTGCGCGCGCACCTCGAGAACGGGTCGCTGCCCTGGTCGCACGCCGCGATCAGCGGCTGGATCCTCGACCCGGACCGCAAGAAGATGAGCAAGTCCAAGGGCAACGTCGTGACGCCCATGGGCCTGCTCGAGGAGCACGGCTCGGACGCGGTGCGCTACTGGGCGGCGAGCGCGCGCCTGGGCACCGACGCGGCGTTCGAGGTCGGGCAGATGAAGATCGGCCGCCGACTGGCCATCAAGATCCTCAACGCGAGCAAGTTCGTGCTGTCGTTCGGCCCCGCCGACGAGCCGGTGTCGCTCGACCCGTCGCTCGTGACGCAGCCGCTGGACCGCGCGATGCTCGCGGGCCTGGCGGACGTCGTGGACCAGGCGACCGCGGCGCTCGAGGCGTACGACCACACGCGCGCGCTCGAGCTGTCGGAGACGTTCTTCTGGACGTTCTGCGACGACTACCTCGAGCTCGTCAAGGACCGCGCGTACGGCGCGGGGGCCTCGGCGGCGGACGTGACGGACGCCACGGCCTCGGCGCGCGCCGCGCTGGGGCTCGCGCTCGACACGCTGCTGCGGCTGTTCGCGCCGGTGCTGCCGTTCGCGACCGAGGAGGTCTGGTCGTGGTGGCGCGAGGGCACGGTGCACCGCGCGCCGTGGCCGACGAGCGACGCCCTGCGCGCCGCGGCGGGCGACACGGACCCGGGTCTCGTCGCGGGTGCGGGCGCCGCGCTGGCGGCGCTGCGCAAGGTGAAGTCCGAGGCCAAGGTCTCGATGCGCACGCCCGTCGAGCACGCGGTGCTCGACGTGCCGGCCGCGCTGCGCGCCGGTGTCGAGGCCGCGATCGACGACGTCCGCAACGCGGGCCGCGCGACCGGGACGCTCGAGGTCGTGACCGGCGAGGGCGAGACCGTCGTCGCGCGCGACGCGCGCCTGGGCGAGGCCGTCGCGCGCTGACCGTCGCCGTCGGGTGCGTGCCGAGGCGGTGCGCACCCGACGGGACGGAGGTCCCTGGCGACCCCGACGCGAATAGGGATGATGAGTGCCGTATAGTTATGCGCGCTCTGCCCCGCCAGGAAGGACCACCATGCGTCTCCCCCTCCCCGCCGGCGCGCTCGCCGCGGCCGCCCTGCTCGCCCTGTCCGCCTGCGCGTCCGACACCGGCTCGAGCCCGTCGGACGAGGCGTCCGGCAGCTCCGAGGTCGCGCTCGTCAAGGACGGCGTGCTCACGGTCTGCTCGAACCCGCCGTTCGAGCCCTTCGAGTTCGAGGACGCGAGCGGCGAGATCGTCGGCCTCGACATCGACCTCAACCGCGAGGTCGCGAAGGACCTGGGCGTCGACGTGCAGGTCGTCGCGACGCCGTTCGACACGATCCAGTCGGGCGCCGCGCTCACCACCGGCGCGTGCGACGTCGTCGCCTCGGGCATCACGATCACCGACGAGCGCAAGGAGAAGTTCGACTTCTCCGAGCCGTACTTCGACGCCGACCAGGGCCTGCTCGTGCCGGCCGGGTCGGACCTCGAGGACGTCGAGGACCTCGCCGGCAAGAAGATCGCCGTGCAGATGGCCACGACCGGCGAGAAGTGGGCCCAGGAGAACGACCTGACCACCGTGCAGTTCGAGGACCTCGGCCTGCAGATCAAGGCGCTCGAGACGGGCCAGGTCGACGCGGTCGTCAACGACATCGCCGTGCTCGGCGCCTACACGTCCGAGGGCTACGAGGTCGCCAACACGTTCCCGACCGGCGAGCAGTACGGCCTCGGCGTCAAGAAGGGCAACACCGCGCTGCTCGACGCCGTGAACGCGACGCTCGACCGCATCCACGAGGACGGCACGTACGACGCGATCTACACCGAGCGCGTCGGCACGGCACCCGTCAGCAAGTGACGCCCGGTGCGGGGCCGGCCCGGCCGGCCCCGCACCCGTCCCGCCCCGCGCCCCCACCGGAGCCCGCATGACCACCGCACCGCAGACCCTGCAGATGCCGCCCGGCCGCCGCCGCACGAGCCCCCGCACGCGCGCCCGCCTCACGCGCGCCGCCCAGTACCTCGTGCTCGCCGCCGCGCTGATCGCGGTCGCGTTCCTCACCGACTGGTCGCAGGTCGGCGAGCAGCTGTTCAACCCGACCGTCGCGGCGGACCTCGCCTCCCGCATGCCGCGCGGGCTGTGGAACACCGTGCGGTACACGCTCGGCGCGTTCGCGGTCGGGCTGCCGCTCGGCGCGGTGCTCGCGCTCATGAAGCTGTCGTCCGTCGGGCCCTACCGCTGGATCGCGACCGCGTACATCGAGTTCTTCCGCGGCATCCCCGCGCTGCTCGTCGTGCTGTCGGTCGGGTACGCGGTGCCGATCGCTTTCGGCGTCAACATCCCCTCGATGCTCGCGAAGGCGTCCATCGCGCTGGGGGTCGTGTCGTCGGCCTACATCGCCGAGACGCTGCGTGCCGGCATCGAGGCCGTGCCGAGGGGCCAGGTCGAGGCGGCGCGCTCGCTCGGCATGTCGCACGGCCGCACGCTCGCGCAGGTCGTCGTGCCGCAGGCGTTCCGCATCGTGCTGCCGCCCATGACCAACGAGATCATCCTGCTGACCAAGGACACGTCGCTCGTGTTCCTGCTCGGCACGCTGGTCACCGAGTACGAGCTCACCAAGATCGGCCGGGACGCGTTGAGCACGGCCCAGGGCGGCCTCACCGCGCTCTTCGTCGCCGGAGCGTGCTACCTGCTCATCACCCTGCCGCTGGGCCAGCTCACGCGCTGGCTCGAGCGCCGGACCTCGACGAAGGGACGCGGCAAGTGAGCGCGACCTCCCCCGCCCCGACCGTCGTCTCCGTCGCCGGGCTCCGCAAGTCCTTCGGCGAGCGCGAGGTGCTGCGCGGCATCGACCTCGACGTCGCCGCCGGCGAGGTCGTGTGCGTCATCGGCCCGTCGGGCTCCGGCAAGTCCACGCTGCTGCGCTGCGTCAACCTGCTCGAGCAGCCGACGTCGGGCCGCATCGACCTGCTCGGCGTCGAGGTCACCGACCCCGACGTCGACATCGACCGCGTGCGCACGCACGTCGGCATGGTGTTCCAGCAGTTCAACCTGTTCGCGCACCGCACCGTGCTCGACAACTGCACGATCGCGCAGCGCGGCGTGCTGCGCCGCTCGCGCGCCGAGGCCGAGCGCGTCGCGCTCGCGAACCTCGAGCGCGTCGGGCTCGCCGACCGCGCGCAGGCCATGCCCGCGCAGCTGTCGGGCGGCCAGCAGCAGCGCGTCGCGATCGCCCGCGCGCTGTCGATGGACCCGATGCTCATGCTGTTCGACGAGCCGACCTCGGCGCTCGACCCCGAGCTCGTCGGCGACGTGCTGGGCGTCATGCGCGACCTGGCCGACGCCGGCATGACGATGCTCGTCGTGACGCACGAGATGGCGTTCGCGCGCGAGGTCGGCGACCGCGTCGTGTTCATGGACGACGGCGTCGTGGTCGAGTCCGGCCCGGCCGACCAGGTGATCGGCGCGCCCACCGAGGAGCGCACGCGCGCGTTCCTGCAGCGCGTGCTCGACCCCACGCACCAGCACCCGGGGGCGTGAGGTCCTCTCAGGGCCCGCGACGCGGGCACTAGGGTCGTCCCGTCCCCCGCCTCCAGGAGTTCCGCGCATGCCCGAGTCCACCTCGCCCACCCTCGCGACGCCGCTGCCCGACGCGTCGATCTGCACGATGCTCGCGGACCGGCTCGCGCGCGACCCCGACGGCGTGTTCGTCGAGCGGCAGACCGCGCTCGGCGGCGCGTGGCAGCAGGTCACGGTCGCGGCGTTCGTCGCCGAGGTGCGCGCGGTCGCCAAGGGTCTGGTCGCCGCGGGCGTCGAGCCCGGCGACCGGGTCGGCATCATGTCGCGCACGCGGTACGAGTGGACGCTCGTCGACTTCGCGGTGTGGGCCGCGGGCGCCGTGGGCGTGCCCGTGTACGAGACCTCGTCGGCCGAGCAGGTGCGGTGGATCGCCTCCGACGCCGGCATCCGGCTCGCGGTCGTCGAGACCGCGGCGCACGCGGCGGTCGTTGCGCAGGTCCGCGACGACCTGCCCGGCCTGACGGAGGTGCTCGTCCTCGACGAGGACGCGATCGGGACGCTCGTGACGCGCGGGGCCGACGTCGCTGACATCGAGATCGACCGCCGCAGCACGCACGCGCGCGGCGCCGACCTCGCGACGATCATCTACACCTCCGGCACGACGGGCCGCCCCAAGGGCGTCGAGCTCACGCACGGCAACTTCGTCGAGCTGACCCGCAACGGCGTCGAGGGCCTCGGCGAGATCTGCGCGCAGCCGCACTCGCGCACGCTGCTGTTCATGCCGCTCGCGCACGTGTTCGCGCGGTTCATCCAGGTGCTGTGCGTGCCGTCGGGCGCCGTGCTGGGCCACACGCCCGACACGCGCAACCTGCTGCCCGACCTCGCGTCGTTCCGGCCGACGTTCGTGCTGGCCGTGCCGCGCGTGTTCGAGAAGGTCTACAACTCCGCCGAGCAGAAGGCCGGCTCGGGCGCCAAGCTCAAGCTGTTCCGCTGGGCGGCGAAGGTCGCGATCGCCTACTCGCGCGCGCTCGACACGCCGGCCGGCCCCTCGGCGGGGCTGACCGCCCAGCACCGGCTCGCGGGCCGGCTCGTGCACGCCAAGCTGCGCGCGGCGCTGGGTGGCCGCGCCGAGTTCGCGATCTCGGGCGGCGCCCCGCTGGGGGAGCGCCTCGGGCACTTCTACCGCGGCATCGGCGTGCGCATCCTCGAGGGCTACGGGCTCACCGAGACCACCGCACCCACGTCGGTCAACCGCCCCGGCCTGACGAAGGTCGGGACGGTCGGTCCCCCGTTCCCCGGTACGTCGCTGCGCGTCGACGACGAGGGCCAGATCTGGGTCAAGGGCCCGCACGTGTTCCGCGGCTACCGGCACATGCCGGAGGAGACGGCCGAGGTGCTCGTCGACGGCTGGTTCCGCACGGGCGACCTCGGCACGCTCGACGACGACGGCTACCTGCGCATCACGGGCCGCAGCAAGGAGATCATCGTCACCGCGGGCGGCAAGAACGTGGCCCCCGCGGTGCTCGAGGACCGCCTGCGCGGTCACCCCCTGGTGAGCCAGGTCGTGGCGGTGGGTGACCAGCGCCCGTTCATCGGTGCGCTCGTCACGCTCGACGCCGAGATGCTGCCCGGGTGGCTGTCGATGCACGGCCTGCCCGCGATGGACGTCACGACGGCGTCGACGCACCCCCAGGTGCTCGAGGCGCTCGACCGGGCCGTCGCGCGCGCCAACGAGGCCGTGTCGCGCGCCGAGTCGATCCGCAAGATCCGCGTGCTCACGACCGACTTCACCGAGGCCAACGGCTACCTCACGCCGTCGCTCAAGGTGAAGCGCGCCGCCGTCCTCAAGGACTTCGCGCCCGTGATCGACGAGCTGTACGTCGACACGCGCCCCGGGCACGGCGACTGAGCGCGGTCGTGCCGGACACCGCCGTCCCCGATCCGACGCCCACGCACGAGTCGCTCACGCCGCCGAGCGGCGTGCGGGCCGCGCGCTTCCGCCCGGCCGACGGTGCGAGCGACGCCCCCGAGCAGCGGCTCGACGGCACGTGGCGCTTCCGCCTGAGCCCCACCGCGGACACCGGCCTCGACCCCGCCGACGACGGCGCCGGACCCGGCTGGGACGACCTCGAGGTGCCCGGGCACTGGCAGCTCGCCGGCGCCCCCGACGCGTGGCCGTACGGCCGCCCGGCGTACACCAACGTGCTGTACCCGATCCCCGTCGACCCGCCGCGCGTGCCCCACGAGAACCCGACCGGCGAGTACCGCCGCAGCGTCGACGTGCCTGCGGCGTGGCTCACGGGCGGGCGGGTCGTGCTGCGCTTCGAGGGCGTCGACTCGTGGTTCGAGGTCGCGGTCAACGGTCGCGTGCTCGCGCAGTCGCACGGCTCCCGTCTGCCCACCGAGGTCGACGTGACCGACGCCGTGCACGCCGGGGCCAACCTGCTCGCGGTCCGCGTGACGCAGTGGTCGGCGCACACGTACGTCGAGGACCAGGACCAGTGGTGGCTCTCGGGCATCTTCCGTGACGTCACGCTCGCGCACCGCCCCGCGGGCGGCGTCGAGCACGTGACGCTGCGCGCGGACTACGACCACGTGACCGGCACGGGCTCGCTGCGCGTCGACGTCGAGGGCGGCGCGGACGCGCGCGTGCGGGTCCCCGAGCTGCGCGTCGAGGCTGCGGCCGGGTCGACGGTCGACGTGGGCGTCGTCGAGCCGTGGAGCGCCGAGCGTCCACGCCTGTACGACGTGGTCGTGTCGACCGGCGGCGAGACGGTCACGCTGCGCGCGGGCTTCCGCACGGTCGCGATCGTGGACGGCGTGCTCACCGTCAACGGCGCGCCCGTGAAGCTCTACGGCGTCAACCGGCACGAGTTCGAGCCGACGCGCGGGCGCGCGGTCACGCGCGCGACCATGCTCGAGGACGTGCTGCTCATGAAGCGGCACCACGCCAACGCGGTGCGCACGAGCCACGCACCGCCGCACCCGCACTTCCTCGACCTCTGCGACGAGCACGGCCTGTACGTGATCGACGAGAACGACCTCGAGACGCACGGCTTCGAGGTGCTCGGCTGGCGCGGCAACCCCACCGACGACCCCGCGTGGGAACCGCTGCTCGTCGACCGCGTGACGCGCCTGGTGCGGCGCGACGCCCACCACGCGAGCGTGGTGATGTGGTCGCTCGGCAACGAGGCCGGCGCGGGCGTCAACGTCGCGGCCATGGCCGCCGCCGTCCGCGCGCTCGACCCCACCCGACCGGTGCACTACGAGGGCGACGGGTCCAGCGCGCACGTCGACGTGTACTCGCGCATGTACGCGTCGACCGAGGAGGTCGCGCTGATCGGGCGCGGCGACGAGCCGGCGTGGCCCGACGCGGCGGCCGACGCCCGGCGGCGCACGCTGCCGTTCGTGCTGTGCGAGTACGCGCACGCGATGGGCAACGGCCCCGGCGGGCTCACCGAGTACGTGGACCTGGTCGACGCGCACCCGCGGGTCCTGGGCGCGTTCGTGTGGGAGTGGATCGACCACGGGATCGCGACCCGCACGGCCGACGGCACGCCGTTCCACGGGTACGGCGGGGACTTCGGCGAGGAGCTGCACGACGGCACGTTCATCGCCGACGGGCTCCTGCTGCCCGACCGCACGCCCTCGCCCGGCCTCGTGGAGCTCGCGGCGGTCTACGCGCCCGTCGGGGTGCGCCCGGTGCCCGGCCGGCCCGGCGCGCTGCTCGTGCGCAACCGGTACGCGTTCACCAGCACGGCGCACGCGCGGCTCGTGTGGCAGGTCGTCGCGGACGGCGAGGTGACCGCGACCGGTGAGGTGGACGCGGTCCTCGCGCCCGGCGGCGCGGTCGAGGTGCACGTCGACGACGTCGCGCCCGACGTGCTGGCGGGCCTGTCCCCCGCCGCGACGGCGTGGTTCGTGGTGCGCGCGGTGCCGCGC
>JAEYNO010000014.1 GCA_023412515.1 Actinomycetes bacterium | reverse complement strand
CGTCGGCGCGGGCCGCGAGCGCGAGCAGCACGCCGCCGGCGAGTCCGAGCCCGAGGGTCCACAGCTCGGCGGTCCCGGCCCGACCCGCCACCAGCCCCACCGCGACGGCGGTGGCTCCGGTCGCCGTCGTGAGGGGCCCGGCCGTGCGCAGGAGACGACCGTGGCCGCGCAGCGCGAGCACGGCGCACGCGATCACCAGGGCGCCGAGCGGCAGCAGCAGTGCGGCCGCGATGCCGTGGTGGCGCAGGTGGTCCGCGCCCGTCCCCACCACGACGAGGCCGGTGCCGAGGGCGCCGTACGCTCCCCACACGCGCGCGGTGAAGACCGCGAGCGTCTCCTCGCCCCAGGGGGCGGTGACGGCGGTCGGTGTGCCCGGGGCGGTCACGCGGTCCGGCTCGGACGTGTCTCGCGAGCACCGCGCTCGGCGCCCAGCCCGACGCCGAGCAGGACGACGGCGGAGCCGAGGTGCAGGACGTTGTCGGCGGCGTTCAGCGCCAGGACGTTGGCCTCGGAGTCGAGGATGAACAGACCGACGATCCCGACCAGCAGGTACACGGCGCCGACGGTGGTGTTGACCGCCTTCGCCGACCTCACGCGCCGGGACCCGAGCAGCAGGGCGACGCCGATGGCCAGGTGGACGAGGTTGTGGAGCGGGTTGACCTCGAACCCGAGGAGCAGCGAGCCGTCGCGCCCGGCGAACGGGACGTCGCCCGTGACGAGGAAGCCGGAGAGCCCGACGAGCGTGTAGACGGCGCCGACGACCGCAGCGACGAGTCGGTTCGGGGACTGGGACATGGGCTGACCTCTCTGCGGGGCATGCAGCCCCTGGTCCGGCGCGACCGGTCGGCCGCGGGATCCCCGCTGCTGGAGACGTCGCCTCGACGCTAGGGGCGAGCGAGGGGTGCCGCACGGCAGGGCGACGAGCCCGTGCTGCCGGGGGGAGGGGGTGCCTGCTCCGGGCGCCCGGCTACCGCGTGCGCGTGCTGTGTGCCACCATGTCCGTCGACGCACGGTCGCGAGGGGCACGAGGGAGTGCTCGTCGCACGGGGTTTGCTTCGCGCGCCCGCACGGGTATGCTGTCGCTTTGCGCTGGCCTGTGCCCGCGATCTCAGATATCCCGACCACGATGACGACGTACGTGCGCGTCGCACCGTGGGTCGAGGCGGGGGATCGCGCATCGCCTGGCCGCGCAGCGTGCCACGATCCGCAGGGAAGGACCCCTCTTGGCTGCCTCGCGCATCCCTTCTGCACCGTCCGCCGACGCCATCGCGAACCGCACCGCATCTCGTCGCATCTCCTTCGCCAAGATCCACGAGCCCCTCGAGGTCCCCGACCTGCTCGGTCTGCAGACCGAGAGCTTCGACTGGCTGCTCGGCAACGAGCGCTGGCAGGCCCGCGTGGCCGCCGCGCTCGAGCTCGGACGCAACGACGTGCCGGAGACCGCGGGCCTCGAGGAGATCTTCGAGGAGATCTCGCCCATCGAGGACTTCGGCGGCACCATGTCGCTCTCCTTCCGCGAGCACCGCTTCGAGCCGCCGAAGTACACGGCCGAGGAGTGCAAGGAGAAGGACTTCACGTTCGCCGCGCCGCTGTTCGTCACGGCCGAGTTCGTCAACTACACGACCGGCGAGATCAAGTCGCAGACCGTGTTCATGGGTGACTTCCCCCTCATGACCGAGCGCGGCACCTTCATCATCAACGGCACCGAGCGCGTCGTCGTGTCGCAGCTCGTGCGCTCGCCCGGCGTGTACTTCGAGCGCGTCGCCGACAAGACGTCCGACAAGGACGTCCTCACGGCCAAGGTCATCCCGAGCCGCGGCGCGTGGCTCGAGTTCGAGATCGACAAGCGCGACAACGTCGGCGTCCGCGTCGACCGCAAGCGCAAGCAGAACGCGACCGTCCTGCTCAAGGCGCTCGGGATGACCGAGGGCGAGATCCGCGAGGAGTTCGCGGACTACCCGGCCGTCATCGACACGCTCGAGAAGGACAGCGTCCAGACGCAGGACGAGGCGCTGCTCGACCTCTACCGCAAGATCCGCCCGGGCGAGCCGCCGACCGTCGAGGCCGGCCGCGCGCTGCTCGAGAACTTCTACTTCAACCCCAAGCGCTACGACCTCGCCAAGGTCGGCCGCTACAAGCTGAACAAGAAGCTCGGCCAGGACGCGCCGCTGTCGGACTCGGTCCTGACGCTCTCGGACGTCGTCGCGACCATCAAGTACCTCGCCGCGCTGCACATCGACCGCCCCTCCCTGCCCGGCACGCGCGGCGGCGAGGCGATCGAGATCCGCGTCGAGCCCGACGACATCGACCACTTCGGCAACCGTCGCATCCGCGCGGTCGGCGAGCTGATCCAGAACCAGGTCCGCACGGGCCTGTCGCGCATGGAGCGCGTCGTGCGCGAGCGCATGACGACGCAGGACGTCGAGGCGATCACGCCGCAGACGCTCATCAACATCCGCCCCGTCGTGGCCTCCATCAAGGAGTTCTTCGGGACGAGCCAGCTGTCGCAGTTCATGGACCAGAACAACCCGCTCGCGGGCCTGACGCACAAGCGGCGTCTGTCGGCCCTCGGCCCGGGTGGTCTGTCGCGCGACCGCGCCGGCATGGAGGTCCGTGACGTCCACCCGTCGCACTACGGCCGCATGTGCCCGATCGAGACCCCCGAGGGCCCGAACATCGGCCTCATCGGCTCGCTCGCGACGTACGGGCGCATCAACCCCTTCGGGTTCGTCGAGACGCCGTACCGTCGCGTGGTCGACGGCAAGGTCACGGACGAGGTCGACTACCTCACGGCGGACGACGAGGACCGGCACGTCATCGCCCAAGCCAACGCGCCGCTGCACGCCGACGGCTCGTTCGTCGAGGACGCCGTCCTCGTGCGCACCAAGGGCGGCGAGCCCGACCTGGTGCCCGGCGCGACGGTCGACTACATGGACGTCTCGCCGCGCCAGATGGTGTCGGTCGCGACCGCCCTCATCCCGTTCCTCGAGCACGACGACGCCAACCGCGCCCTCATGGGGGCCAACATGCAGCGCCAGGCCGTGCCGCTCGTGCGGTCCGAGGCCCCGCTGGTCGGCACGGGCATGGAGCGTCGCGCCGCGGTCGACGCGGGCGACGTCATCGTCGCGACCAAGGCGGGCGTCGTCACCGAGGTGTCGGCCGACCTGGTCACCGTCGCCAACGACGACGCGACCACGTCGACGTACCGCGTCGCGAAGTTCCGCCGCTCCAACCAGGGCACGAGCTACAACCAGCGCGTGCTGGTCGACCAGGGCGCGCGCGTCGAGCCCGGCTCGGTGCTCGCCGACGGCCCGGCCACGGACGAGGGCGAGCTCGCGCTCGGCCGCAACCTGCTGGTCGCGTTTATGTCGTGGGAGGGCCACAACTACGAGGACGCGATCATCCTGTCGCAGCGCCTCGTGCAGGACGACGTGCTGTCCTCGATCCACATCGAGGAGCACGAGGTCGACGCGCGCGACACCAAGCTCGGCCCCGAGGAGATCACGCGGGACATCCCGAACGTCTCCGAGGAGGTCCT
>JAEYNO010000451.1 GCA_023412515.1 Actinomycetes bacterium | reverse complement strand
GGCCAGGACGACGGGCCGCCGACGACGCACCGCGACCACGACGAGCCCGAGGCCCGCGACCCCGCCGCCCACGACGGCCGCCGTGAGGAACCCGCCGCCCGCGCCGACGCGGTCGATGACCCACCCGCACAACGGTGCGCCGAGCGCGTTGCCGACGGTCTGCATGGTCCCGCTCCACCCCATGACCTCGCCGCGGCGCTGCTCGGGGACCAGGCGCACGAGCGTCGCGTTGATCGACGACAGCGCCGGCGCGCAGGGCAGGCCCGCGACGAACACGGCGACCGCGAGCGCGACCGGGCCCTGCACGAACGCGGCCGGGAGCGTCGCGGCGGCGAGCACCGCCACGAGCAGCAGCGGCGACGGCTGCCGCGGGCTCGCGCCGTGCAGCAGGCCGCCGACGGCCGACCCGCCCGCCCACAGCGCGATCATCCAGCCGACGTCGGTGGCGCGCCCGGCGTCGTTGAGCGCCGCGACGAGCGACACGTCGGTGCCCATGAGCACGAACGACGCGGCGGCGGCCGCGAGCAGCACGACCAGCAGGTGCGCGGACAGCACGCGCGTGCCCGGCGGCAGCGGCGCGTGCTCGACGCCGGCCGTGCGCGTCGGGGGGTTCGCCCACAGCAGCAGCAGGCCCGCGGCGACCGTCGCCGACCCGACCACCGTGAGCGCGAGCGCGCTCGACCCCTGCGTCACGAGCAGCACGCCGAGCACGGGCCCGAGCATGAACGTGAGCTCGGTGAAGACCGAGTCGAGCGCGTACGCGGCCTTCTGGTGCGCGGGCGGCACGAGCACCGCGAGCGACTGCCGCGTGACGGAGAAGACGGGCACGAGGAACACGCCCGCGACGAACGCCGCGGCGATCAGCGGCACGTACGCGAGGTGCGGTGCCGCGAGCCACACGCCCGACTCGACCACGACCGACGGCAGCACGGCCCGGCGCAGGCCGACCCGGTCGACCAGGCGACCGCGCCACGGCGCGCCGATCGCGAGGCCCACGGTCATCGCCGCCGCGACCACGCCGGCGCGCGCGTAGCCCTCGTCGAGCGCCGTGACGACGTGCAGCGTCAGCACGACGCCGGTCGTCGCGTGCGGCACGCGCGCGACGAGCGAGACGAGGAAGAGCCGCAGCACGCCGGGCAGGCGCAGCACGTCGCGGTACGAGGACATCACGAGTCCGTATCGTCACACGCCGCGCACCGTGCCCCGGTCCGCCCGGCCCCGGCGCACCGGGGCAACCTGTCCGGCTCGTCCCGCCCCGTCCGGAGCGCACCCGTCGCGCGCGGCGCGACTGCGCCCGACGTCACACGGCGCGCGCCTATCCTGGGGCGATGAGCGGCCCGAGCGGACCCGTCCCCTCCCCCGGACCCCAGCCCCCTGCCGTCCCGCCGTCGGTACCACCGGGCGGGTGGCCGGCAGCGGCGACGAGCCCCCAGCCGGCACCCGCGGACGAACCTCCGACCGTGCGGCGCCGTCGCCCCGCGGTCGCGGTCCTCGCGGTCCTGCTGGTGCTCACGCTGGTCGGTGCGGGCGTGCTCGGCACGTACCTGTGGCGCACGAGCGACTCCTGGCGCGACGCCGCGGCGGACTGGGAGGCCCTCGCGCGCGAGCACGGCACGCAGGTCGCGCAGACGCAGGCCGACCTCGAGGCCACGTCGTCCGAGCTCGAGGCGACCCGCGGCCAGCTCGCGACCGCGCAGACCCGCATCACCGAGCTCGCGGACGAGAAGGCGCAGCTCGGCGACACGACGGCCGCGCAGCAGCAGCTCGCCGACTACCAGACGCGCGTGTCGCGCGCCGCGGGCGACGTCGCGACGGCCCTGACGAACTGCATCGACGGTCAGAAGCGCCTCATCGAGTACCTCGGGGACACGTCGCGGTACGACGCGGACGACCTCGCGCGGTTCCGCGCGGACGTCGAGCGCGTGTGCGGCGCGGCGACCGACGCGAACGCGGCGCTGCAGCGGGAGCTCGCGCGGTGAGCCGCCGCGTCGGCGCGGCGACGCTCGTGGGCGTGCTCGCGCTGGCCGGGTGCGCGGCGCTGCCGCAGCCCGCGCCGCCCGTGCCCGGCAGCGTCGTCCCGAGCAGCGCGCCCGCGCCGTCCGCGAGCGCGGACGGCTCGCAGCTGTCGCCCGACGGCTTCGACGCCGCGCAGCGCATGGCCGTGCGCATCCGGAACATCGGGTGCGGGGCGCTGTCGACCGGGTCGGGGTTCGCTGTCGACGAGCACACGCTCGTGACCAACCGGCACGTCGTCGCCGACTCCGCCGAGCTCGAGCTCAGCACGTACGACGGCCGCGACGTCGCCGCCGAGGCCGCCAGCACCGCCGCCCTCGCGGACCTCGCGGTCGTGCGGACGGTCGACGCGCTGCCCGCGGCGCCCGTCCTGGCGGACGCGGACCCGGCCGTGGGCGACCCCGTGACGGTCGTCGGGTACCCGCTGGGACGGCAGCTCACCGTGACCGACGGCCGCGTCGTGGGTGCGGTCACGGACCCGCTCAACGAGAACCTCGGCGAGGTGCTCGTGACCGACGCGCCCGTCGAGCCCGGGTCGTCGGGGTCGGCGGCGCTCGACGCCGAGGGCCGCGTCATCGGCGTGGTGTACGCCAAGAACGCCGACGACATGAGCTTCCTCGTGCCCGTGAGCACGCTGCGCGACCTGCTGGCCGACGAGACGGCCTTCGCACCCGCACCCGCGTGCGGGTGACCCCACCGAGAGGACGCACGACATGGGTGACCACCGCCTCGACCCCGCCGCGCTGACGCGCTCCGCCGACGACACGTTCACGGTCCGCCGCGTGTTCGGCGAGCCGTACGAGCGGGACGGTGCGCTCGTCGTGCCCGTCGCGCGCGTCACGGGCGCCGTGGGGACGGCGACCGCGACCGGGGACGGCGGTGTGCGCGGCCCGCGGCGCGACGACGACCGCGGCGCCGGGCCGTACGGCACCGGCGACGCCGGTGCGGGCGCGTTCGGCACGCACGTCAAGGCGGTCGGCGTGTTCGTCGTCGACGACGACGGTGCGCACTGGCACCCGGCGCTCGACCTCAACCGCGTGATCCTCGGCGGGCAGCTCGTGGGCGCGGTCGTCGGGTGCGCGTTCGCGCTCGCGTGGGCGCTGCGGCGTCGCTGAGACGACCCGCCGGCGTCCGCTGGGACGACCCGCCGCGGGCGAGGCCGCTCAGGCCGTGCGGACCCGCAGCTCGAGCGAGTCGACGCGCGCGGCGACGTCGGGGTGCTGCGCGAGCGCCGCGTTGACCTGACCGAGCACGCGGTCGAGCGCGGCGCGGTCGAGACCGGGCAGCAC
>JAEYNO010000430.1 GCA_023412515.1 Actinomycetes bacterium | reverse complement strand
GCCGGGGCCCGCCGCACCCCGTCCCGCGACGCTCCAGGAGCACCGATGACCTCGTCCCGTCCCGCACCGTCCGTCCCCACCGCTGCCGCCCCCGCGCCCGGGGGGATCGACCCGCGCGGCCCGCGCGTGGGCGCCGCCCTCACCGCGGTGCTGCTGGTCGTCGTCCTGCTGCTGGGCGACGGCGCGGCCGCGACCGTGCTGCTCGCGGTCGTCGCCGCGGGTTTCGCGCTCGGCGCCGCGCGCGGCGTGGGCGGCACGTGGCAGGCGTGGGTGTTCGCGCACGTCGTGCGCCCTCGGCTCGCGCCGCCCTCGGAGCTGGAGGACCCGCGTCCGCCGCGGTTCGCGCAGCTGGTCGGGCTGGTGATCACGGGCCTCGGGGTGCTGCTCGCGCTGCTCGGGGTGGCTGCGGCCGTGCCGGTGGCCGCCGCGCTCGCGCTCGTGGCCGCGTTCCTCAACGCCGCGTTCGGGCTGTGCCTCGGCTGCGAGCTCTACCTGCTCGGCGCCCGCCTGCGCGCGCGCACCTGAGCCGTCCGGCCGGGCCCGCGAGGGCGCGCGGTCGCGCATCGTCCGGCATACGAAACCGTGCCCGTCCGCATCCTGGGCCCGGCCTACACTCGCGGGGTCCTGCCCGTCTCCCGGAAGCGTCCAGACCCGTGGCCCTCATCGTGCAGAAGTTCGGCGGCTCGTCCGTCGCCGACGCCGCCAGCATCAAGCGCGTCGCGAAGCGGGTCGTCGAGACGAAGAAGGCCGGGCACGACGTCGTGGTCGTCGTCTCGGCCATGGGTGACACCACCGACGAGCTCATCGACCTCGCGCAGCAGGTCACGCCGCTGCCGCCGGTGCGCGAGATGGACATCCTGCTGACCGCGGGCGAGCGCATCTCGATGTCGCTGCTCGCGATGGCCATCAACACGCTCGGCGTCGAGGCGAAGTCGTTCACGGGCCAGCAGGCCGGCGTCATCACCGACGAGGTGTACGGCAAGGCGCGGATCATCGACGTCACGCCCAGCCGCATCAAGGACACGATCGCGCGCGGCGAGGTCGCGATCGTCGCGGGCTTCCAGGGCGTCAACCCGTCGACCAACGACGTGACGACGCTCGGCCGCGGCGGCTCGGACACGACGGCCGTCGCGCTCGCGGCGTCCCTCATGGCCGACGTCTGCGAGATCTACACCGACGTCGACGGCGTCTACACCGCGGACCCCCGCATCGTCCCGACCGCGCGCAAGGTCGGGCGCATCGGGTACGACGCGATGCTCGAGATGGCGGCCAGCGGCGCCAAGGTGCTCAACCTGCGCTGCGTCGAGTACGCCCGCCGCTACGAGGTGCCCGTGCACGTGCGGTCCTCGTTCTCGACGCACACCGGCACGCTCGTCACCGACCAGGAGGACCCCAGCATGGAGCAGCCGATCATCTCGGGTGTCGCGCACGACCGCAGCGAGGCCAAGATCACGGTCGTCGGCGTGCCCGACGTGCCCGGCAAGGCCGCGCGGCTCTTCGAGATCGTCGCCGAGGCCGGCGTCAACATCGACATGATCGTGCAGAACGTGTCGGCGGCCGCGACGGGCCTGACGGACATCTCGTTCACGCTGCCCGCCACCGACGGCGCCACGGCCACGGCCGCGCTCACGGCCGACCAGCCGTCGATCGGCTTCGAGTCGCTGCAGTACGACGACACGATCGGCAAGCTCTCGCTGGTCGGCGCGGGCATGCGCTCGCACCCGGGGGTCTCCGCGAAGCTGTTCGCCGCGCTGTCCGAGGCGAACGTCAACATCGAGATGATCTCGACGTCGGAGATCCGCATCTCCGTCGTCACGCGGGCCGACCAGCTCGACGACGCGGTGCGCGCCGTGCACACGGCGTTCGACCTGGACGACACCGAGACCGAGGCCGTCGTGTACGGCGGGACGGGGCGCTGACGTGGCCGAGGGACTGAGGATCGCCGTCGTCGGTGCGACGGGCCAGGTCGGCGCGGTCATGCGCCGCCTGCTGGACGAGCGCGACTTCCCGGTCGCGTCGGTCCGCTACTTCGCCTCCGCGCGCTCGGCGGGCACGACGCTGCCGTGGCGCGGTGACGACGTCGTCGTCGAGGACGTCGCGACCGCCGACCTGACGGGCATCGACCTCGCGCTGTTCTCCGCGGGCGGCGGCACGTCCAAGGAGCACGCACCGCGGTTCGCCGCGGCCGGCGCGATCGTCGTGGACAACTCCTCGGCGTGGCGCCGCGACCCGCGCGTGCCGCTCGTGGTGTCCGAGGTGAACCCCGACGCGCTCGACGAGATCGAGATCGGGATCGTCGCGAACCCCAACTGCACGACCATGGCCGCGATGCCCGTGCTCAAGGTGCTGCACGAGGAGGCCGGCCTGCGCCGGCTCGTCGTGTCGACGTACCAGGCCGTGTCCGGCTCGGGCCTCGCGGGCGCGCAGGAGCTCGACTCGCAGGTGCGTGCCGCGGTCGAGCAGGACACGCTCGCGCTCGTGCACGACGGCGGCGCCGTCGCCTTCCCGTCGCCCGAGAAGTACGTCGCGCCGATCGCGTTCGACGTCATCCCGCTCGCGGGGTCGATCGTCGACGACGGCCTGCACGAGACCGACGAGGAGCAGAAGCTCCGCCACGAGTCGCGCAAGATCCTCGACGTCCCCGACCTGCTGGTCTCGGGCACGTGCGTGCGCGTCCCGGTGTTCACGGGCCACTCGCTGAGCGTCAACGCCGAGTTCGAGCGTGCGATCACGGTCGAGCGCGCGACCGAGCTGCTGTCGACGGCCCCGGGCGTGCAGCTCGCGGACGTGCCGACGCCGCTCGTCGCGGCCGGCCAGGACCCGTCGTTCGTCGGCCGCATCCGCCAGGACGAGGGCGCGCCCGAGGGCCGCGGCCTCGCGCTGTTCATCAGCAACGACAACCTGCGCAAGGGCGCCGCGCTCAACGCGGTGCAGATCGCCGAGGTGCTCGCGGAGCGCCGCTTCGGGATCACGCGCGCCTGACACCGCCACACCCTGGCGTGAGAGGGCGATCCAGCACCACGACGGGTGCCGGATCGCCCTCTCGTGCGTGCGCCGCCCCCGCGCGGCGCCCCCCGGACAGCCGTGAGAGTGCGATCCGGTCCCGCCCGTGGTGCGTGAGAGTGCGATCCGGCACCTCGGCCGGGTGCTGGATTGCACTCTCGCGGGCGGGGAGGGGAGAGCGGGCGGGGAGGGGAGCGCGGGGAGGGGAGAGCGGGGAGGGGGGAGTCGGGGGAGGGGTGGGGGGCTCCACGCCGGTCCGGCGTCGCGGTCTCAGCGCGTCGGGGCGGCCAGGCCCGTGCGGTACGCCCACACGACGGTCTGCAGGCGGTCGCGCGTGCCGAGCTTGGTCATCGCGCGGCCCAGGTGGGACTTCACGGTCGACTGCTCGACGAAGAGCGCGTCGGCGATCTCGGCGTTCGACATCCCCTGCGCGAGCAGCCGCACGATGTCCGTCTCGCGCGGCGTCAGCAGGTCCGCCTCGGCGCCGGGCGGCGGTGCGGGGCGGCGGCGGGCGAACTCGGCGATGACGCGCCGCGTGACGGTCTGGTCGAGCATGCCGTCGCCGCGTGCGAGGCGGCGGATCGCGTCCGCGAGGTCGGCGGGGTCGGCGTCCTTGAGCACGAACCCGTCGGCGCCGGCCTCGAGCGCGCCGAACACGTACTCGTCGAGGTCGAACGTCGTCACGACGAGCACCGCGGGCAGGTCGCCCGTGCGATCGGCGACGATCCGCCGCGTCGCGGTCAGCCCGTCGCCGCCCGGCATGCGCACGTCCATGCACACGACGTCGGGGCGCGTGCGGGCCACGACGTCGACGGCCTCGGGGCCGCTCGCCGCCTGCCCGACCACCTCGATGTCCCCGGCGTCCTCGAGCAGCACGCGGAACCCCGCGCGGACCACGGCCTGGTCGTCCACCAGCACGACGCGGATCACGCCGTCACCTCCGTCCCGTCGTGCGGCGCGGCCGGTCGGCCGCCCGCCAGGTCCGCGCGCGTGCCGTGCGCGTGCGCGCCGTCGCCG
>JAEYNO010000408.1 GCA_023412515.1 Actinomycetes bacterium | reverse complement strand
GCGCGGGGGCGGGCACGGCCCGGCCGGGGGCGGGCCGCCGCGGCGCCGTGGTCGTCACCGCTCCCCCACGCCGAGCGTCGCGAGCTCGTCGCCGTACTCGCGCAGGAACAGGTCCTCGAGCGTCGGCGGGTGCGCCGTCACGGACCGCACGCCGTGCGCCGCGAGCACGCCCAGGACGCCGTCGAGCGCGGGCGCGTCGGCCGCGAGCGTCACGCGTTCGGCGTCGACGCGCACGTGGTGCACGCCGGCGAGCCCCGCGAGGGCGGTGCGCGCGCCCGAGGGGTCGGCGAGGCCCGCCACGACGGTCGTGCGCGCGAGCCCGCGCAGGTCGTCGAGCGTGCCGGTGCTCACCGTCCGGCCGCGCCGGACGATCGTCACGCGGCCCGCGAGCGCCTCGACCTCGGCGAGCACGTGGCTCGACAGCAGCACGGTGCGCCCGTCGGCGGCCGCCTCGCGCACGACGTCCTGGAACACGGCACCCATGAGGGGGTCGAGCCCCGAGGTGGGCTCGTCCATGAGCAGCAGGTCGACGTCCGCGGCGAGCGCCGCGACGAGGGCGACCTTCTGGCGGTTGCCCTTGGAGTAGGCGCGGGCGCGCACGCGCGGGTCGAGCTCGAACCGCTCGACGAGCTCGTCGCGCCGGCGCGGGTCGAGGCCGCCGCGCAGCCGCCCGAGCAGGTCGATCGTCTCGCCGCCCGTGAGCTGCGGCCACAGCGCGACGTCCCCGGGCACGTACGCGAGGCGGCGGTGCAGCGTGACCGGGTCGCGCCACGGGTCGCCGCCGAGCAGCGCGACGTCGCCCGCGTCGGCGCGCAGCAGGCCGAGCAGCACACGGAGCGTGGTCGACTTGCCGGCGCCGTTGGGCCCGAGGAACCCGTGCACCTCACCCGTGCGGACGGTGAGGTCGAGGCCGTCGAGCGCGCGGCGTCGGCCGAACGTCTTGACGAGCCCGCGCACGGCGATCGCGTCGGTCATGGCTGCTCCTGGTGGGTGGCGGGGTCGGCGGGCGGCTCGGGTCGCTCCTGCGTGGCGCGCCACGCGTCGAGGTAGGTGCTGTCGGCGAACAGGCCGTGCGTGTAGAGCTCGAGGCTCGCGTGCGCCGTGGTCGACGCCATGTGCGTGAGCGCTGCGGCGGGCTCGGCCGTCGGGGACGGCGCGCGCCCCGCCGCGGCGTCGAGCTGCGTGACGAGCAGGAGTCCGAGCTGCGCGGCGACGACGTAGCGCGCGCGGCCCTGCGGGTCGTCGGTGGGTCGGACGACGCCGGCCCGCTCGCCCTCGGCGAGGTAGGCGAGGGTGTCGTCGACCATGCCGTCGACGAACCGCGCGGCGCCGGGGCCGCCGTCGAGCACGACGCGGAACAGGTAGGCGACGAGCGGCGCGTACCGGTCCATGGCGGCGAGCTGGGCGAGCACCATGGTGGCGGGCTGCGCCATCGCGTCGGTCTTCGCGGCGACGAGCGCGTCGTGCGCGTGCTCGTCGCACGCGGCTCGCAGGCCCTCCTTGGAGCCGAAGTGGTGCAGCACGAGGGCGGGGCTGACGCCGGCGTCGGCGGCGACCTGCCGCACCCCGACGCCGAAGCCGTCGCGGCCGAAGCGCAGCATCGCGGCGTCGCGGATGCGGGCGCGGGCGGTGAGGTCGTCGACTGATCGCACGTTCAGCAGACTAAACGCACGTTCAGCGTCGGGGCAAGCGCCGCGGGTGGAGCGGCGATGTCGGCGGCCGGCCGTAGCGTGCACGCCGTGAGCCAGACGACGACCCGCCGCGCGCGCACCGCCGACAAGTCCGCCGAGCGCCCCGGCTTCCGCTGCACCGAGTGCGGCTGGACCGCCACCAAGTGGGTCGGCCGCTGCGGCGAGTGCCAGGAGTGGGGCTCGGTCGTCGAGGACGCCGGCCCCGGCTCGGGCGGCCCGCGCACGGTCGCCGTCGCCCCCACGCGCAACCCCGCGCGCCCCATCCACGAGATCGACGTCGAGTCCGCCGCCGCACGCCCCACGGGCGTGGACGAGCTCGACCGCGTGCTCGGCGGCGGGCTCGTGCCCGGCGCGGTCGTCCTGCTCGCGGGCGAGCCCGGCGTGGGCAAGTCGACGCTGCTGCTCGACGTCGCGGCGCGCGCCGCGCGCACGGGCCGGCGCGTGCTCTACGTGACCGGCGAGGAGTCCGCCGCGCAGGTGCGGCTGCGCGCCGGCCGCATCCACGCGCTCGACCCGGCGCTGCTGCTCGCGGCCGAGACCGACCTCGGCACCGTGCTCGGCCACGTCGAGGCCGTCGACCCCGACCTGCTGGTCCTCGACTCGGTGCAGACCGTCTCGAGCGCGCAGGTCGACGGCGCCCCCGGCGGCGTCTCGCAGGTCCGCGAGGTCACGGCCGCCCTCATCACGGCCGCCAAGTCGCGCGCGCTGCCCGTCGTGCTGGTCGGCCACGTGACGAAGGACGGGTCGGTCGCCGGCCCGCGCACGCTCGAGCACCTCGTCGACGTCGTGTGCCAGTTCGAGGGCGAGCGGCACTCGCGCCTGCGCCTGCTGCGCGCGACCAAGAACCGCTACGGCCCCACCGACGAGGTCGGCTGCTTCGACCTGTCCGAGCACGGCATCGTCGGCCTCGCCGACCCGTCGGGGCTGTTCACGTCCCGCCTCGTCAGCGACGTGCCGGGCACGTGCCTCACCGTGACGCTCGAGGGCCGCCGCCCCCTCGCGGCCGAGGTGCAGGCGCTCGTCGCGCCGAGCGTCGTGCCCAACCCGCGGCGCACCACGAGCGGCGTCGACGGCAGCCGGCTCGCGATGGTCCTCGCGGTGCTGCAGCGACGCCTCGGCGCGCGGCTCGCCGACCAGGACGTCTACGTGTCGACCGTCGGCGGTGCGCGCGTCGTCGAGCCCGCCGCCGACCTCGCGCTCGCGCTCGCGGCCGTCAGCGGTCGCGAGAACGTCCCGGTCCACGCAGGCCTCGTCGCGGTCGGCGAGGTCGGGCTCGCGGGCGAGATCCGCCCCGTGCCCGGCGTCGGACGCCGCCTCGCGGAGGCCGCGCGGCTGGGCTG
>JAEYNO010000372.1 GCA_023412515.1 Actinomycetes bacterium | reverse complement strand
CCCGGTGGGCTGCGAGCGGGGGGCGTGGTCGAGGGCGATTGCCTCGACCGGGGCGGCGGCGAGCACGGGCAGGGCGGCACCGAGGTCGCCGTACGGCGCGGCGACGAGAAGCTGCGGCCGGACGTCGAGCGCGCCGAGGTACGCGTAGGCCTGCTCGGCAGCGGCGACGAGATGCTCGGTGGGCACCGCGGTGTCGTCGGACACCAGGGCCGGCTCGTCGAGCTGTACCCAGGTGGCGCCGGCCGCGGCCAGTGCGGCGAGCACCTGCGCGTAGACGGGGAGCAGGTCGTCGAGGCGGTCGATGGGCGCGCGGTCGTCGTGCGCCGCGGGCTTGGCCAGGGCGAGGAAGGTCACGGGCCCGACGAGCACGGGGCGGGTGAGCACGCCGTCCGCCAGCGCCTCGGCGAACTCGCGGACCACGCGGTCGTCGGCGAATCGGAACGTGGTGGCCGCGCCGATCTCGGGGACCAGGTAGTGGTAGTTGGAGTCGAACCACTTGGTCATCTCGAGCGGCAGGTCGTCGCCGCGGCCGCGCGCGACCGTCGAGTAGCCGGTGAGGTCGAGGCGCCCGTCGGCGTCCTGCAGGTCCGCGAACCGGGCGGGCACGGCGCCGACGAGCGCGGCCGTGTCGAGCACGTGGTCGTAGAACGAGAACGCGCTCGGGATCGCGGGCGCGTCGGTCGCGAGGCCGAGCGCCGCGAGGTGCGTGCGGGTGCGGCGGCGCAGGTCGGCGGCCACGGCCTCGACCTCGTCGGCCGTCGTGCGGCCCGCCCAGAACGCCTCGAGGGCCTTCTTGAGCTCGCGGCGCGGGCCGATGCGGGGGTAGCCGAGGACGGAGCCGGCGGGGAAGGTCGGGGTGGCCGACGCGGCGGGTGTGGTGCTGGTCATGACAGGTTCCCTCGCGGAGTCGTCGAGGCGGCGCCGGTGGGCGCGGCCGTGGTCGTGGGTGCGGTGGTCGTGGGTGCGGCCGGGTCGGCGACGGTGGTGCGCCGCCCGCCGACGAGGTCGGCGCCGTCGAGCAGGTCGAGCGCCGCCTCGTGGGTGTTGAACGTGTAGACGTGCACGCCGGGCGCCCCGCCGTCCAGCACGCCGTTGACCAGGTCGACGCCGGCGCGTGTGCCGCGCCGGTGGCGCTCCGCGGGGTCGTCGGTGCTGCCGAGCAGGTCGAGCAGGCGCTGCGGCACGGGCACGCCCGTGAGCTCCTGCACGCGCAGCAGGCGGGCCGGGTCGGTGGTCGGGATGATCCCGGGGACGATCGGGATCGTGACGCCCGCCTCGCGCGCCTCGGCGACGAGGCCGAGGTACGCCTCGGCGTCGAAGAAGACCTGCGAGATCGCGAAGTCGGCGCCCGCCTCCTGCTTGGCGAGCAGCGCCTGCACGTCCTGCGCGCGCGTGCCGCCGGTCGCGTGGTTGCCGCGCGGGAACGCGGCGACGGCCACGGACAGCGGGCGGACCCGGGCGCGCACGGCCTGCGACGCGGAGCGGCCGCAGCGGCGGCTCTCGATCTCGCGGAGCAGCTCGACCAGCTCGGCGGCGGTGTGCACACCCTCGGGGTGGGGGCGCCAGTCCGGCTCGCCCGCGGGCGGGTCGCCGCGCAGCGCGAGGAACGAGCGCACGCCCTCGTCGAGGAACTCCTCGACGATCGTCGTGACCTCGTCGCGCGAGGTGCCGACGCACGTGAGGTGCGCGATGGGGGTCAGCGACGTCTCGCGCAGCAGCCGCCGCACGAGCACGCGCGTGGTCTCGCGCGTGCGTCCCGACGCGCCGTACGTCACGGACACGAAGTCGGGCTCGACGGTCTCGAGCTCGCGCACCGTGCGCCACAGCCGCGGGGCGGCGTCGGGGTTGCGGGGCGGGAACAGCTCGAAGGACACGGTGGGCCGGTCGAGAGCGCCCGCCTGCTCGGCCCGTCGCGCCGCGGCGCGCACGGGCCGCGGCGCCTCGACCTCGGCCACGAGGGTCATCGCGTGCGGCCCGTGCGGCACGCGACGCGTGCGCTCACGGGGCAGCACGGGCTGCACGAGGGGTCGGTCGCCAGGGCGCAGACGGTCATCGTCACTCCATCGTTCCTGGCGGAAGCACCCACACCCTCGCGCGGAGGGGGGTTGCTGCGGCGTCGCGGAGCCAGGTCTCTCAGCCGCTCTGGATGGTCGCCAACGATGCTAGCGGCCATGCCCGGATGGCGGACAGAGGTTCTCGGGATGTGGGACGACCGTCTCGGCCGGCGGTCGCGGGCGGAGGGATCAGCCGCGGCGGCGCTGGCGGAGCGTCGTGCCCGCCTCGACCGACGACCGCTGGTGCGGCAGCCCGAACCACGACGACGTCGGGATCATCACCGGCACGTCGCGCAACCCGTCGTGGACCGCCGCCAGCACGTGCGGGTCGGCCTCGCCCGCGGCCCACCACGCCTCGTGCGCGGCCTGCACGGGGTCGTGCTGCCCGTCCGGGTGCGCGTGGTGGGTCATGGGGGCGACCTTAGCGGCGGTGGGAAGGGTCCCACGCGCTCCTGGACCCGGGTTCACCCCGCGCGTCACCCCACAGGAGCAGTACGCCCGCCTCGCGGGGTGAACGGTGTCACCCGGCCACCACGACGCACCCCGCGAGGTGGTCGTCGACCACGCCGCACGCCTGCATCGCGGCGTACGCGGTGGTCGGGCCGACGAACCGGAACCCGAGCGACTTGAGCTCCTTGGCCAGCGCCGCCGACTCGGGCGTCCGCGCGGGCACGTCGGCGTAGCTGCGCGGGCGCTCGCGGGGCGCCGTGGGGGCGTGCGACCACAGGACCTCGTCGAGCGTGCGGCCGGCCTCGTGCAGCGCGAGCAGCGCCCGCGCGTTCGCGATCGTCGCGTCCACCTTCGCGCGGTTGCGCACGATCCCGGCGTCCGCGAGGAGCCGCGCGACGTCGTCCTCGCCGAACGTCGCGACGACCTCGGGGTCGAACCCCGCGAACGCGGCCCGGAACCCCTCGCGCTTGCGCAGGATCGTCAGCCACGAGAGCCCCGACTGGAACGCCTCGAGCGAGATGCGCTCGTACAGCGCGTGCTCGTCGTGCACCGGCACGCCCCACTCCTCGTCGTGGTAGGCCGCGTACAACGGGTCGCCGGAGCCGAAGCACCGGAACGGCTCGTCCTGCGCCAGCGGTGCCGCGGGCGTCGCGTCGGGTGAGGGGACCGTGGTCGTCATGGCCCGAGTCTGGCCCGTCCCGCCGACACCTCGACGCGACGGCCCGCGCCGCCGTGCGTCGCCGCCGGCCGTGCGGGCCTGGGGTCGGCCCGGACCTGTCCGAGGTGCATGCCCCGGGCAACCGGAGTAGGCAGGGCTGCATAAGCGCACCCGCAGCACCCGCACCCGCACCCGGCCCCGCCCGCCGCGCGCCCTGGTGGCCGTGGGCCGTCGCGGTCGTCGTGCTCGTCGGCGTCGTCGTCGCGCTGCTCCTGACGCGCGGCGGCGCCGACGGCACGGCGGCCCCGTCGACGTCGCCC
>JAEYNO010000311.1 GCA_023412515.1 Actinomycetes bacterium | reverse complement strand
GTCGTGCGCGGCAGCAGCCGCTCCACGACGTCGGCGAGCGTCACGACGAGCGCGCGCTCGCCGCCCGTGACGACCGCGAGGTGGTGGCGCCCCTCGCGCATGCCCGCGAACGCGGTCGCGACCAGCGTGCCCGCCGGCAGCTCGTACACCGGCCGCACGAACGGTGCGAGCGGTGCGTCGGGTGCGCTCGTGAGCGTGTCGCGCACGTGCACGACACCCGACACCGCGTCCCCGTCGCCGACGAGGATGCGCAGGTGCCCGCTCTCGAGCGACACGCGCTGCACGTCCTCGACCGTCCCGCGCGTCGGCACCGTGACCGGCACCGCGCTCGGGTCGGCGAGGTCCCCGACCGTCATGCGCTGCAGGTCGAGCGCCTGCGAGAGCTGCCGCGAGAACGCCGCGTCGAGCGCGCCGACGTTCGCGGAGTGCTCGACCAGGTGGCGCAGCGACGCCGGGTCGGTGCCCGCCGCCATCTCGTCGACCGGCTCGACGCCCACGCGGCGCAGCATCCGGTTCGCGGTCTCGTTGAGCGCGCGCAGCACGGGCCGCACGGCCCACATGAACGCGCGCATCGGCAGCGCGAGGAGCTGCGCCGACGACTCGGGGTGCGCGATGGCCCACGACTTGGGCGCCATCTCGCCGACCACGAGGTGCAGGAACGTCACGACGACGAGCGCGAGGACGAACCCCAGCACGTCGGCCGGCACGGCCGGCAGGCCCCACGACGCGAACAGCGGCGTGAGCCAGTGGTGCACCGCGGGCTTGGTGATCGCGCCGAGCGCGAGCGTGCACGCCGTGATGCCGAGCTGCGCGCCCGCGAGCAGCACCGTCAGCTCGTGCGAGCTGCGCAGCGCGGCGCGTGCCGACCGGCTGGAGCCGGCGGCGTCCTCGAGGCGGTGGCGGCGCGCCGCGAGCATCGCGAACTCGACGGCGACGAAGAACGCGGACAGCGCGATGATCGCGACCGTCACGGCGACGACGACCCACGTGCTCATCGCTCGACCTCCTGGTCCGCCGCGTCCGCGGCCTCGTCCTCGTCGTGCTCGGCCCGCCCGTCCGGCTCCGCCTGCTCGACGCTCAGGCGCACGCGCGAGGGCACGTGCCTCTCGACGTCGAGGACCTCGATGCGCAGCACCTCGGCGGGCGGGTCGCCCGCCTCGGCGAGCAGCGCCGGGTCGGGCGGCAGCGGCACCTCCAGGACCGTGCCCTCGGGGGGCAGCGCGCCGTGCGCGTCGATCGCGAGGCCCGCGATGGTCTCGTAGTCGTCGCGCGGCAGGTCGCGGCCGAGCGCGCGCTCGACCTCGTCGACGTGCACGTCGCCCGCGACGAGCCACGAGCCGTCCTCCTGCTCGGTCGCGGCGGCCGCGTCGAGCGGGTCGTGCTCGTCGTGGATCTCGCCCACGAGCTCCTCGGCGACGTCCTCCAGCGACAGCGCACCGGCGAAGCCGCCGTACTCGTCGATCACGACCGCGAGCTGGTTGTCCGAGCCGACCAGCAGGCGCACCGCGTCGGTCAGCGCCATGGACTCGGGCACGAGCGCGGCGGGGCGCTGCAGTCGCGCCGCGGTCGCCGACGCGTCGGTGCAGCGCAGCACGTCGGGCAGGTGCACGACGCCCGTGACGGTCTCGTCGTCCAGCACCGGGTAGCGCGAGTGCCCGTCGGACATGAGCTCGCGCAGGCGCGCGACGCCCGTGTCGGGGGTCACCGTGTCGACGCGCGAGCGCGGCACCATGGCGTGCTCGACGTCGCGCTGCGGGAAGTCGATGATGCGGTCCAGCAGCACCGACAGCTCGCGCGGCAGGTCGGTCGAGTCCGCGACGATGTGCTCGAGGTCGCGCGCGGTCGCCGAGTGCTCGACGTCGTGCACGGGCTCGATGCCCAGCACCTTGAGCAGCGCGTTCGACGCCGCGTCGAACACGCGGATGAGCCAGCCGAAACCGCGCAGGTACCAGATGGTCGAGGTCGCGAGCCGCACGGCCGTCGGCTCAGGGCGCGCGATGGCGAGGTTCTTGGGGAACAGCTCGCCGAACAGCATCTGCACGAACGTCGAGAACAGCAGCGCGAGCACGGTGCCGACCGCGATGCCGACGCCCGTCGGCACGTGCACGAGGCCGAGGGCCTCGCCGATCGACTCGCCGACCAGCGGCTCGGCCACGTACCCGACGAGCAGGCCCGTGACGGTGATGCCGAGCTGGGCGCCCGACAGCATGAAGGACGTGCGGCGCGTGACGTCGAGCGCCTTGCGCGCACCGGCGTCACCGGCCTCGGCCCGGGCGGCGAGCCGCGACCGGTCGACGGACATGTAGCCGAACTCCTGCGCCACGAAGTACGCGGTCGCGGCGGTGATCGCCAGGATGACGAGCACGCCGAGCAGCAGGGTGATCACCCACATCGGTGCCCCACCCCCCGTCGCGTCGTCGCGTGGCAGGGGCGGGGCACGGGACTGTGCCCGGGACTGTCGGGGTCCATCGGATCTCCGGGTCGGTGAAGGGGGACGCGTGGGGAACGTCGCGAGGGGTCGCCGTGTTCCCGCGGCGTCGAGCATCGTAGAGGACGCGCCCGTGCGTGACCCGTCCGTGCCCTTGCGCGCCGGGCGGCGTCGCCGTGTCAGCCGTCGCGCGGGTCGTGCGGCGCGTAGACGACGAGCGCGGCGCGCAGCAGGCGCAGGTGCGCGCTCGCGCCCGCGGGCAGGTCGGTCGTCTCGCCGTCGTGCGCGAGCACCACGGGCTGCCCGTCGTC
>JAEYNO010000228.1 GCA_023412515.1 Actinomycetes bacterium | reverse complement strand
GGTCTGAGCCGTGACCGCGCCGACCTCCCCGGCGCCCACCGCCCGCACGACCCCGCCCACCACCGTCGCGCGCCTGCGCGACCTGCTGCCGCGCCGCACCGACTACGCCGACCTGCCGCGCTCGTGGCGGCAGGACCTGCTCGCGGGGCTCACGGTCGCGATCGTCGCGCTGCCGCTCGCGCTCGGGTTCGGCGTGTCCTCGGGCCTCGGTGCGGCCGCGGGCCTCGTGACCGCCGTCGTCGCCGGGGCGGTCGCGGCCGTGCTCGGCGGCTCGCACCTGCAGGTCAGCGGCCCGACGGGCGCGATGACGGTCGTGCTGCTGCCCGTCGTCGCACGCCACGGCGCGCAGTCGGTGCCGGTCGTCGCGATCATGGCCGGCGGGATCGTCGTGCTCGCGGCCGCGCTCGGCATCGGCCGCCTCGTCGCGTACATCCCGTGGCCCGTCGTCGAGGGCTTCACGTTCGGCATCGGCGTGGTCATCGCGCTGCAGCAGGTGCCGCTCGCGCTCGACACGCCGCGCGCCGAGGGTGAGAACGCCGGCCTCGTGGCGCTGCGCACGCTCGCCGAGGTCGACTGGGGCCGGGCCGTCGCCCCGCTCGCGCTCGTCGCGCTCGTCGTCGCCGTCATGGTCGTGCTGCCGCGCCTGCACCGCGGCGTCCCGGCCTCGCTCGTCGCCGTCGTCGCGGCCACGCTCGTCGCCGAGGTCGGCGGCCTGGACGTCGACCGCATCGGCGCGCTGCCCAGCGGTCTGCCCGCCCCGCACCTGCCGGTGGTGGACCTGGAGACCACGAGCGCGCTCTTCTCGTCGGCGCTGGCCGTGGCGGCGCTCGCGGCGCTCGAGTCGCTGCTGTCCGCGCGCGTCGCCGACGGCATGGCCGACGACATCGGGCGCACGCGCCCCAACCGCGAGCTGTTCGGGCAGGGCGTCGCCAACGTCGCGTCAGGTCTGTTCGGCGGCCTGCCCGCGACCGGCGCCATCGCGCGCACCGCCGTCAACGTCCGCTCGGGCGCGCGCACGCGCGTCGCGGCGCTCGTACACGCGGGCGTGCTCACCGCGATCGTGTACCTCGCGGCACCGCTCGTGGGTCGCGTGCCGCTGTCGGCGCTGGCCGCGGTGCTGCTCGTGACGGCCGCGCGCATGGTCGACCTGGGCACCGCGCGCGCGATCTGCCGCTCGGGCCGGGCGGGCGCGCTCGTGTTCGGCGTGACCCTCGCGGTGACCGTCGTGTTCGACCTCGTCATGGCCGTCGAGGTGGGCGTCGCGGTCGCCGCGGTGCTCGCCCTGCGCGCCGTGGCCCGCAGCAGCGGCCTGCACCGCGAGCCCCTGCCGGGCGCGTCGGAGGACGAGGTCACGGCCGACACCGAGCGCGCGCTGCTGCACGAGCACATCGCGGTGTACCGGATCGACGGCGCGCTGTTCTTCGCCGACGTGCGGCAGTTCCTCGACGAGCTCGCGCTCGTGACCGACGTGCGCGTCGTCGTGCTGCGCCTGGGCAACGTCCGGGTCCTCGACACGAGCGGCGCCAACGCGCTCGCCGAGATCGTCACCGACCTGCGCCGCCGCGGCGTCGTCGTGCTGCTCAAGGGCCTGCGACCCGAGCACCGGCGCCTCGCCGAGGGCGTGGGCGTGCTGTCGGCCGTCGGACCCGAGCAGCACGTGTTCGACGACCTCGACGCCGCGCTCGCGCACGCGCGGACGCACGTGCACCGCCCGCACGACGCGGACCGGGCCGCCTGAGCCGGCGGGGCCCGAACCGGCGGGGCCGGAACCGAGCAGACCGACCCGGCGTCAGGCACGCCGGGTAGCCTGCCGCGCATGACCACCGCACTCGGGACCCTCACCTGGGAGCGGGCCGTCGACCGCCCCGACCTGCTGGCCGCGAGCACGCACGCCGCGATCAGCGGGTGGGCCGCCGTCGAGCCCGCCGTCGCCGACGCCGTCGTCGTCACGCAGATCGACCCCGACCTCGCCGACACCGCGGCGATGACCGAGGCGTACGACCTACCCCTGGCCGCGTCGGTCAACTGCGTGCTCGTCGCGGGCCGCCGCGAGGGCGTCGAGCGCACGGCCGCGTGCCTCGTGCGCGCGACCACGCGCGCCGACGTCAACAACGCCGTCAAGCGCCTGCTCGACGTCCGCAAGGCGTCGTTCCTGCCGATGGACCGCGCGACCGCCGAGTCCGGCATGGAGTACGGCGGCATCACGCCGCTTGGCCTGCCGACCGGCTACCGCGTGCTCGCCGACGCGGCCGTGGGCGGCGACGACCTCGTGATCATCGGCAGCGGCGTGCGCCGCTCGAAGGTCGCCCTGCCCGGGTCGCTGCTGCTGCGCGCACCGGGCGTCGAGGTGGTCGACGGGCTCGCGATCGGCTGACCCGGCACCGGCGGCGGTGTCGGAGGGCGGGCGTAGCGTCCGTCGCATGGCCACCACCACCTGGCCGGCCGCGCTGACGTGGCGCCTGGGCCGGCAGCTGCTGGACCCGCCCGCGGGGTCCACGGTCGCGCACGTCGTCGGCGCGCTGGGCGCGGTCGCCGCGCAGCTCGAACCGACGTGGGCGGAGCTCGGCGTCCGCACCCGGATGCGGGAGTCGCGCGCGGGCGACGTCGAGCGGGCCGTCGACGACGGAGCTGTGGTGCGCACGTTCGCGTTCCGCGGGGCGGTGCACCTCATGACGCCCGACCTCGCGGCCGTGCACCTCGCGCTGCGCACGTCGAGCCGCATGTGGGAGCGCGCGTCGTGGCGCGAGTTCTACCGGCTCGAGCCCGAGGACTGGCCCGACCTGGTCGAGGCGGTGCGCGACGCGCTGGCGCCCGGACCACTCACGCGCGACGCGCTCGCCGACGCCGTGACCGCGCACGCGCCGTTCGCGCACCTGCGCGACGCGCTCACCGACCCGTCGGTGACGTTCCTCAAGCCGCTCGCGTGGCAGGGCGCGCTGTGCCTCGGCCCGGTGCGCGACGGCGCGCTGACGCTCCGGTCGCTGCGCACGGTCCCCGACTGGCCGGGCCTGCCGGAACTCGACGACGCCGGACCGCGCGCCGTCACCGCGTACCTGCACGCGTACGGGCCGGCGTCGGTCGACCACCTCACGTACTGGCTGAGCCAGGGCCTGGGTGTGCGGCGTGCGCTGCTGCCGCGGTGGGTCGACGCGCTGGGCGAGCGGGTCGCGCACGTCGAGGTCGACGGTGACCCGCTGCTGGTGCTGCGCGAGGACCTCGACGACGTCGTGGCCACGGAGCCGCGCGGCACGGTCCGGCTGCTCCCCCGCTACGACCCGTGGGTGCTCGGGCCGGGCACCGCCGACGAGCACGTGGTCCCGCCCGGGCGGCGACCCGAGGTGAGCCGCGGCGCGCACGTCGTCCTGGTCGACGGCGCGGTCGCGGGCACGTGGACGCGGCGCGGCGACGACGTCGCGGTCACGTGGGCCGAGGGCGTCCGCCGACCCGACGACAGGGCGCTGGACGCCGAGGTCGAGCGGCTGGGCACGCTGGTCGGGGCCGACCTGCGCCGCGTCACGGCCTGAGCCGCCCCGCGGCCGCTCAGACCCACAGCCGCTCAGACCCGCGTGGCCCAGAACGCGACGGCCGCCGCCGCGGCGACGTTGAGCGAGTCGACCCCGCCCGCCATGGGGATCCGCACGGTCAGGTCCCCGGCCGCGACGGTCGCGGGCTTGAGCCCGTGCCCCTCGGCGCCCAGCACGAGCGCAAGCCGCTCGGGCGGGTCGGCCACGAGCTCGTCGAGCGTGATCGCGTCGTCCGACAGCGCGAGCGACGCCGTCACGAACCCCGCGTCGCGCAGCGTCGCGACACCCTCGGGCCACGGGTCGATGCGCGTCCACGGCACCTGGAACACCGTGCCCATCGACACGCGCACCGACCGCCGGTACAGCGGGTCGGCGCACCGCGGCGTCACGAGCACCGCGTCGACGCCCAGCGCGGCAGCGGACCGGAACGCGGCGCCGACGTTCGTGTGGTCGACGACGTCCTCGAGCACCGCGACGCGGCGCGCACCCGCACCGTCGCGCGCACCGGCCAGCACGTCGGCGACCGGGCGCAGCGCGGGCCGGTGCATCGCCGCGAGCGCACCGCGGTGCACGTGGAAGCCCGTGATCGCCTCGAGCACGGGCTCGTCCGCGAGGTAGACGGGGACGGCGTCGTCGCCCGGCAGGTCGGCGAGCACCGCCTCGAGCTCGGGCAGCCAGCGCGGCGCGATGAGCACCGACCGCGGCCGGTGGCCGGCGCGCAGCGCACGCGCGACGACGGTCGAGCTCTCGGCGATGTACAGGCCGTTCGCCGCCTCGACCCGCAGGCGCAGCGACACGTCGGTGAGGCCGACGTAGTCGGTCAGGCGCGGGTCGTCGCGGTCGGTGACGGGCTGGACGTCGGCACGGGACACGCGGTCATCCTCCCAGGTCGGCGCCATGCAGAACGCGCGCGACGTCCCACGGCGGGGACCGGCGCGGGACCGTCGTCAGGCCACGACGTCGCGCCGCACGGCCCGCCCGCCGAGCACCGCGACGACCGCACCGCCGACCGCGACGACCGGCACGAGCAGGAACGCGGTGTGCGTGCCGAACGCGTCGGCGAGAGCGCCGAGCAGGAACGGCGCGATGCCGATCGCGACGGCGCCCGCGAGGGTCGCGTGCGACTGCGCGCGGTCCCCGCGGCCGGGCGACGCGGCGAGCAGCAGCGAGATCGACAGCGGGTAGTGCGCGCCGTAGCCGAAGCCCGCGACGACCAGCCCCGCGAGCGCGGCGGCCGGCACGGTCGCGGTCCACAGCACGGCCCACCCGACGATCGCGATGCCGAACGACGCCGCGAGCAGGTGCGCCGGGTGGATGCGCAGCGACAACGGCCCGACCACGAACCGCATCGCCGACATGCCCGCGACCAGGCCGGCCGTGGTCGCGGTCGCGATGCCCGCGCCCGCGCCGGTCTGCGTGAGCACGAGGTCGGTGGCCCAGTAGGTCGTGGCGTTCTCGAGCGCGATGGCCGCGACGACCGCGACGAGGAAGAGCGCGGCGGCGCCGACGGGCCGTCGACGGGCCGGGGGCACGACCGCGGGGAGGGTCGCGCCGTCGCCGGGCGCGGTGCCAGCGGGCACGACGTCGGACACCGCGGGCGTCGTCGAGCCCGTCAGCGCGTCCGCGGCACGGCCGCGACGGCGCAGCCCCGGCAGCGAGTCCGAGATCGGCAGCCGCGCGACGAGCGTCGCGGCGGCGACCGCGAGCAGGATCGTCACCGCGACGCCCGGCCGCCAGCCCCACCCGGCGGTGACGGCGGCTCCGACCGCGAGCGGTCCGATGAGCCCCACGGACGACCCGACGCCGTTGGCCTCGGTGATGGCGGCGGACGCCGCGGGCCCGGTGTGCTCGGCGAGCCCCACCTGGGTCGCGGCGATCATGACGTTGCCGCCGACGGCCGCGACGACCATCGACGGCAACGTCCACGCCAGCGTCGGCCCCAGCAGCAGCCCGGCGACCCCGACGGTGAGCAGCAGCGTCGCCGAGACGATCGCGCCGCGGCGTCCCAGCCCGCGCACGGCGCGCGGGGTCAACGGCGCCGCGAGCAGGCCGCCGACGGCCATCGCGGTGCCGTGCAGCCCGGCCTGCGCGGCGGTGATGTCGAGCTCGTCGGCCAGCAGCGGCACCGACGGGTTGAAGCTGTACAGCATCCAGCCCCACACCGTGAACGGGGCGTACAGGCCGACGGTGAGCCGGTCGCGGACGAGCCGCGGGCGTGCGGGGGGCATACGACGAGCATCGACCGCACCGTGAACTTGCTCGACGTCCGACGCGCGTGACGTACGCCTCACCGTGCGCCGCGGCACCCCGCCCGTCGCACGCCTCCCGCCGCGCGTCACCGCACGGTCACGACCGTCTCCGTGTCGTCGCCCTCCTCGACCACGACGTCGTGCCACGCGCCCCCGGCCTCGACCGCGTACCGCCCGGGCAGGCCCTGCACCTGGACGCGGCCGTCGGCGTCGGCGGCGACGGTGGTCGGTGCGAGCCACCAGTCGCCGCGCACCAGGCCGCGCAGCGCGTCGTACGCGGGCTTGGGCGTGCCGTCCTCGGTGACGAGCCCGCCCGGTGCGTGCAGCCACATGCCGTGGTCGGACAGGCCCCAGTACGTCACAGCCTGCACGCGCGGGTCCGCGACGAGCGCGCGGTAGTGCGCGACGACGTCGTCGGCCTGCCGGTCCAGCCCGTCGGGGGTCGACGGCCAGCGCTCCACCCGGTGGTCGTTGAGGTCGACGATGTCGCGCGGCATGAGGTCGCCCGACAGGATCGTCGTCTCCGTGAAGTGCAGCGGCAGGCCGAACCGGCCGAACCGCTCGAGCACGTCGAGCGTCTTGTCCCGGCCCCACGCGCCCTTGTGCATGTGGGACTGCAGCCCGAGCGCGTCGATGCGGACGCCCGCGGCCAGGCACTCCTCGACCAGGTGCTCGTAGTCCGCCGACATGTCGAAGTCGTTGAGCAGCAGCGTCGCCGCGGGGTTCGCGGCGCGCGCCTCGTCGAACGCGAGCTGCACCATCGGCACGCGTCCCTGCGTCGCGGCGACGCGCGTGACGGCGTTGGTGTCCTTGTCGAAGACCGGCATGATCACGACCTCGTTGATCGCGTCCCACGTGTCGACCAGGCCCGCGAACTCGCTGGCGTCGCGGCGCACGCGCTCGCGCAGCAGCCGCAGCACCTCGTCGTCCGGCAGCGGCTCGAGCCAGCGCGGCGCGACCGTGTGCCACACCAGCGGGTGCCCCTTGACGCGCGCGCCGCGCGACACGTAGTGCTCGGCGGCGGCGCGCAGCGCGGCGGTGCGCGTGCGGCCGCGCTCGGGCTCGAACGTGCCCCAGTAGAACGGCAGCGTCGCGGTGTCGAACACGTCGAACCACAGCGCGTCGAGCCGGTCGAGCAGCGCGTCCTCGCCCGGCGCGGGCGTGCGTCCCGACAGGCGGCGCCACGCGCGCTCGGTCTCGTCGAACCCGATGCAGCCGAACGCGACGGCGTGGCCGCGCTGCTCGACGCGCACGGACGCGCCGGCGAGCGGACGCCCGGCGGGGTCCACGAGCCGCACGGTGCGGCGGCGTGCGCGGTGCGCGAGCTCGGGGTCGGTCGTGACGGCGGCCCGCGCGACGGCGGCGGGTGCGGCGGTGGTGGGCACGGACGGGGCGGGCACTGCGCTCATGCGACTCCTTCGTACGCGACGGGCGACGGCTCCGGCGCCCGTGCCCAGCCTGTCATGCCCCGATGCGCAGGACCCAGGTGGCGAGCGTGGTGACGGTGAGCGTGACGAGCAGGACGGACGCGACGCTCAGCGGCGCACCGGCACGCACCATGTCGGGCACGCGCACGTACCCCGAGGAGTACGCGATCGCGTTGGGCGGGGTCGCCGCGGGCATCATGAACGTGCACCCGGCCGCGAGCGCGACCGGCACGGCGAGCAGCAGCGGGCCGTGACCCAGCGCGACGCCCACGGTGCTCATGATCGGCAGGAGCGTCGCGGCGGTCGCGGTGTTCGACATGAACTCGGTCATCGCGACGGTCAGCACGCACACCACGGCCACGACGACGAACGTCGGCAGCCCGCCGAGCCCGTGCGCACGCTCGCCGATCCACACCGACAGCCCGGACGCGGTGATCTGCGACGCGAGCGCGAGCCCGCCGCCGAACAGCAGCAGGATCCCCCACGGCAGGTCACGCGTGTCGGACCAGTCGAGCAGCCGCCCGCCGCACGGCTCCCCGGACGGCAGCAGGAACAGCAGCACCGCGACGACGACGGCCACGACCTCGTCGGTCACGGGCGTGCCTCGCCGGATCAGCGGCAGCGCGATCCACGACGTCGCGGCGAGCACGAACACCGCCACGACGCGCCGCTGCGGGTGGCCCATGGGACCGAGCCGGTCGAGCTCGGCGCGCACCACGGAGTCGTCCTCGCACAGCGGCGCGGGGTCGACGCGGAACACGACGCGCGTGAGCACGAGCCACGCGAGCAGCAGGAACACGACCGACAGCGGCAGCCCGACGGCCATCCACTCGCCGAAGCCGATCTCGATGCCGTACGTCTCCGAGAGGTACCCGACGAGCAGCGCGTTGGGCGGGCTCGCGATCACCGTGCCGAACGAGCCGATGGTCGCGGCGTACGCGATGCCGAGCATGAGTGCGGCGGACAGCCGCCGGTCGACCTCGCCGCGCTCGCGGCTCAGCAGCGTCAGCACCGACACCCCGATGGGCAGCATCATCACGGCCGTCGCGGTGTTCGACACCCACATGCTCAGCAGCGCCGTGGCGACCATCATGCCGAGCACGAGCCGGCGCGGGGCGGTGCCGACGAGCCGCACGACGCCGAGCGCGATGCGCAGGTGCACGTCCCAGCACTGCAGCGCGATCGCGAGCACGAACCCGCCGAGGAACAGGAAGATCACCTTGTTCGCGTACGGCGCGGCGACGTCGGCGACGGGTGCGACGCCCGCGACGGGCAGCACGACGAGCGGCAGCAGCGCGGTCACGGCGAGCGGCAGGGCCTCGGTCATCCACCACACGCCCATGAGCACGAGCGTCGCGGCGGTGACCGCACCGGCGTGGTCGGGCATGCCCGCGACCGCGGCCGGCATGTCGGGCATGACGACGGCGACGAGCGCCGCGAGCGCGGGCCCGACGACGAGCCCCACGGTGGACCGGCCGGGGCGCCGCAGCCGCTCGGCCCGCGGGAGGGCTCTCCCGCGCCGACGGTCGTCCGACGGGTGCGGGGGTGCGGCGGCGGTGGCGGAGCTGATGGGTCGACCTCTTCGTCACGGGGGCGGGCGTGTCGTCTCCCCCTCGACGCTAGGCGCGCCGCCGTCTCAGAGCGTGGGACCTTCGGGCGCGCCCGGCTCGCGCCACCAGCCGCCCGGCTGCGGCGCCACCCCGTCCGCGCCCGCACCCTCGTCGTCGACGGACAGCACGACGGCGCGACGGACAGGTGCGTGCACCTGCCCGTCGCGCCGTGAGGCTGTCCGTCGCGGGGGCGGGGCGCGCGGCCCCGGACCCGCAGGTGGGTCAGTCGACCGGGGCCGTGGCCGCCGCGAACTGGCTCTCGTAGAGGCGGGCGTACGCGCCGCCCGCCGCGAGCAGCTCGTCGTGCGAGCCCTTCTCGACGATCCGGCCGTGCTCCATCACGAGGATCACGTCGGCGTCGCGGATGGTCGACAGCCGGTGCGCGATGACGAACGAGGTGCGCCCGGCGCGCAGCGCGTTCATGGCGTGCTGCACGAGCACCTCGGTGCGGGTGTCGACCGAGCTCGTCGCCTCGTCGAGGATGAGGATCGCCGGGTCCGCGAGGAACGCGCGCGCGATCGTCAGGAGCTGCTTCTCCCCCGCCGAGACCGTGCCGCCCTCGTCGTCGATCACCGTGTCGTAGCCGTCGGGCAGCGTGCGCACGAACCGGTCCACGTGGGTCGCGACGGCGGCCTCGACGATCTGCTCGTGCGTCGCCCCGTCCACGCCGTAGGCGATGTTCTCGGCGATCGTCCCCTCGTACAGCCAGGTGTCCTGCAGGACCATGCCCATCTGCGAGCGCAGCGCGTCGCGCGTGAGGTCCCGCGTGTCGACGCCGTCGAGCGTGATCCGCCCCGAGTCGACCTCGTAGAACCGCATGATGAGGTTGACGAGCGTGGTCTTGCCCGCGCCCGTGGGCCCGACGATCGCGACGGTCTGACCGGGCTCGGCGACGACCGACAGGTCCTCGATGAGCGGCACGTCCGGCTCGTAGCGGAACGACACGTCCTCGAACGCGACGCGCCCGCGCACGGGCTGCGGCAGCGCGGCGGGCGCCGCCGGGTCGGGCGACTGCTCGTCGGCGTCGAGCAGCTCGAACACCCGCTCGGCCGACGCGACGCCCGACTGCAGCAGGTTCGCCATCGACGCGATCTGCGTGATGGGCTGCGTGAACTGCCGGCTGTACTGGATGAACGCCTGCACGTCGCCGAGCGTCATGGTCCCCGACGCGACGCGCAGACCGCCGACCACCGCGATGACCAGGTAGTTGATGTTCGACACGAAGCCGAGCGCGGGCTGGATGATGCCCGAGATGAACTGCGCCTTGAACGACGACTGGAACAGCTGCTCGTTGCGCTCGGCGAACGTCTCGGCGGCCTCGCGCTGCCGACCGAACACCGTCACGAGCGCGTGGCCCGTGAACATCTCCTCGATGTGCGCGTTGAGCTTGCCGGTCCACGCCCACTGCTGCACGAACTGCGGCTGCGAGCGCTTCGCGATCGCCGCGGCGATCGCGACCGACAGCGGCACGGTCACGAGCGCGACCACGGCCAGCAGCGGCGAGATCCAGAACATCATGCCGAGCACGCCGAGCACCGTGAGCACCGACGTGATGAGCTGCGACAGGGTCTGCTGCATGGTCTGCGCGACGTTGTCGATGTCGTTGGTCACGCGGGACAGCAGCTCGCCGCGCGGCTGCCGGTCGAAGTAGGACAGCGGGAGCCGCCCGAGCTTCTCCTCGACGTGCGTGCGCATGCGCTTGACGGTGTTCTGCACGGCACGCGCCGTGAGGCGCCCCTGCAGCCAGCCGAGCAGGAACGCGGCGACGTACACCGCGAGCACGACGAGCAGGATCTCGCCCAGGCGCGTGAAGTCCACGCCGGACCCGACGGTGAGCGTCTGCATGCCGCTCACCATGTCGGCGATCGTGTCCTGCCCCGAGGCGCGCAGCGCCTCGACGGCCTGCGCCTGCGTCGTGCCGGCCGGCAGCACGCCGCCGAGCTGGCGCGACACGATGCCCTCGAACAGCACGTTGGTCGCGTTGCCGAGCAGCTTGGGGCCCGCCACGGCCGCGGCGACCGATCCCACGCCGAGCACGAGGACGAGCGCGAGCCGCACCCGCTCGGGGCGCAGCACCGTCAGCAGGCGCCGCAGCGAGCCGCGGAAGTCGAGCGACTTCTGGCCGGGCATGCCCATGCCGTGGCCCATCGGGCCGCCGCCGCGGGGACCGCCCGGGGGCGGTCCGGCGGGACGCTTGTCGGTCGTGGCGCTCATGCCGCCTCCTGCGCGTTCAGCTGGGAGTACACGATCTCCTGGTAGGTCGCGTTGGACTCCAGGAGCTCGTCGTGGGTGCCGTCGCCGACCACGCGGCCCTCGTCGAGCACGAGGATCCGGTCGGCGTGGCGGATGGTCGCGACGCGCTGGGCGACCACGAGGACCGTGGCGTCGCGCGTCTCGGGCGCCAGGGCGGCGCGCAGCGCGGCGTCCGTGGCGTAGTCGAGGGCCGAGAACGAGTCGTCGAACAGGTAGATGCTGGGGCGCCGCACGAGCGCGCGGGCGATCGCCAGGCGCTGCCGCTGACCGCCGGACAGGTTGGTGCCGCCCTGCGCGACGGGTGCGTCGAGGCCCTCCTCGAGCGCCTCGACGAAGTCGCGCGCCTGCGCGACCTCGAGCGCGTGCCACATCTCCTCGTCGCTCGCGCCGGGCCGCCCGAACTCGAGGTTCGACCGGATCGTGCCGGAGAACAGGTACGGGCGCTGCGGCACCAGGCCGATGCGGTCGCCGAGCGCGATCGGGTCGGCGGTGCGCACGTCGACGCCGTCGACCAGCACCTGGCCGCCGGTGACGTCGTACAGCCGCGGCACGAGGTTGAGCAGGGTCGACTTGCCGGCGCCGGTCGAGCCGATGATCGCGGTGGTGCGGCCGGGCTCGGCCACGAACGAGACGTCCTGCAGCACCGCGTGCTCGGCGCCCGGGTACCGGAACTCGACGTCCCGCAGCTCGAGCAGCCCGGGCCGCGCCCCGGGGCCCGTCGGGAACGGCACGGCCTGCGTGGGCGGCACGACCGTCGTGTCGGTGTCGAGCACCTCGCCGATGCGATCGGCCGAGACCATGGCGCGCGGCACCATGACCACCATCATCGAGCTCATGAGCACGGCCATGAGCACGAACATGATGTAGCTGAGGAACGCGATGAGCGCGCCGATCTGCATGTCGCCCGCGTCGATCCGACGTGCCCCGAACCACACGACCGACACGCTCGACACGTTCATCACGAGCATGACGACGGGGAACATGAGCGCCATCAGCAGGCCGGTGCTGAGCGAGGCGACGTAGAGCGCGTCGTTGGCGACCTCGAAGCGCGCCTCCTCGTGCCGCTCGCGGACGAACGCGCGGATGACGCGCACGCCCGTGAGCTGCTCGCGCATCACGCGGTTGATCGCGTCGATGCGCTTCTGCACGCGCCGGAACCACGGCACCATGCGCGACACGATGAGCCCGACGATCACGGCGAGCACGGGCACGATCACGAGCAGCAGACCGGACAGGCCGACGTCCTCGCGCAGCGACATCACGACGCCGCCGATGAGCATGAGCGGCGCCATCACGAGGAACACGAACGTCATGAAGACGACCATCTGGACCTGCTGCACGTCGTTGGTCGTGCGGGTGATGAGCGTCGGCGCACCGAACTTGCCCATCTCCTGCTGCGAGAACGACTGCACCTGCGCGAACAGGCGCGCCCGGACGTCGCGGCCGAACGCCATGGCGGCGCGTGCGCCGAACCAGACGGCCGCGATCGCGGCGACGACCTGCACGAGGCTGACGCCGAGCATGACGCCGCCGAGGCTCCAGATCGCGTCGGTGTCGCCCTTGGCGACGCCGTCGTCGATGATGTCGGCGTTGAGGCTCGGCAGCCACAGCGTCGCGACGACCTGCACGAGCTGGAGCGCCAGGACGGCGAACACGGCTCCCCGGTACGGGCGCAGGTGCTCCCTGAGCAGTCGGATGAGCATGGGTCAGGACCCTTCCGTGAGGGTGGGGGCGTCCCCGCCGGGGGTGCGGGGCGTGGGGGGTGTCGAGTCGGTGGGCGCGAGCATGCCGTCCAGCAGCAGCTCCACGATGACGCGTGGCTCGAACGAGCGCTCGAGATTTCCGCCGTGCAGCATGCCGACGCGTCCGGCGTGCAGGAGCATGCCGAGCACGAGCGCGTCGACCGCCTGGACGGCGTCGTCGAGCGGCAGCCGCAGGCGGTCCGCGTCGGGCTCGAGCAGGCGACGCATCTGGGCGTGCACGGCCTCGAGGCCCTCGCGCTGACGCTCGGCCCACTGCGCGCCGTGACCGTGCGGCTGCCCGTCGGGGCCGCGACCGAGCCGGTGCAGCACCGTCATCCACACGCGCACCTGGCCGACGCGCTGCTCCATGAGCTCGACGAGCCGCACGAGGCGGTCGCGCAGCGGCAGCGTGGCGTCGATCGCGGCGAGCGCGTCGAGGCCGGTGGTGGGGTCGGCCGCCGCGAAGGCGGCCTCGCGCACCAGCTGCTCCTTGTCGTCGAAGACGCGGAACAGCGTGCCCTCGGCGACGCCGGCGGCGTCGGCGAGCTGCCGGGTCGTGACGTCCAGGCCACGTTCGAGGATCACGGGCTGGACGGCGTCGAGGATCGCGCGCCGGCGCTCCTCGGGGGGCAGCGGGGCGGCGCGGCTCGGACGCGGTGCTGCGGGGGTCATGGGCAGGACGGTAAGTGAGTGAGCACTCACTCAGCAAGTCCTCAGGTCAGCGCTCCCCCGACAGCACGACGCCGGCACCCCCACGGAGGGGGCGCCGGCGTCGCGGTCGGACGGGAGTCGTGCGCGGCGTCAGGGCGCCGTCGGCGGCTGCTGCGTCCCGTGCGGCGCAGCGTCCTGCACCGGCTGCTGCGGCGGCGCCTGCTGCGGAGCAGGCTGCTGCGGCGCGGGCTGCTGAGCGGCGTGCGGCGTCTCGGAG
>JAEYNO010000086.1 GCA_023412515.1 Actinomycetes bacterium | reverse complement strand
GTGCTGCGCTCGCGCGCGGTGCGCCACGGGCTCGTCGTCGCGGCGGTCGCGCTCGCGCTCGTCGCCGTGGTGCGCGAGCGCGACGCGGTGGGCGCGGCCCTCGGCCGTGCCGACGTGGGCCTCGTGGTCGCGTCGACGGTCCCCGGCGCGGGTTTCCTCGTGCTCGGCATGCTGGGGTGGCGCGCCGTGCTCGCCGACCTCGGCTCGAACCTGCCGCTGCCCCGCGCGTTCGCCGCCTTCTTCGTGGGCCAGCTGGGCAAGTACCTGCCCGGCGGGGTCTGGAACGTCGTCGCGGTCGCCGAGCTGACCGCGGACCTGGCGGTCCCACGGCGGCGGTCGCTCGTGGCGATGGCCGTCGCGACGCTGGTCTCGGTCGTGACAGGACTCGCGCTCGGCGCGCCCACGGTGCTCCTGGGCGCCGAGGGGGCCGTGACGCCGTGGGCGTGGGCGGCGATCCCCGTGCTGGCGGTCGGGCTCGCCCCACCGGTCCTCAACCGACTCCTCGCGGTGGCGCTGCGGTGGGCGCGCCGCCCCCCGCTCGAGCAGCCGCTGACCGCGGGAGGGGTGGCTCGCGCGGCCGTGTGGTCGTCGCTCGCCTGGGCGTCCGCGGGGGCCCAGACGTGGCTGCTCGCCGTGGCGCTGGGCACCACGCCGTCCTGGCGCGCGCTCGCGTCGTGCACGGGTGCGTACGCGATGGCGTGGATCGCGGGCTTCCTGGTCTTCGTCCTGCCCGCGGGCATCGGGGCGCGCGAGGCGGCCCTGGCCGCGCTCCTGCCCGCCGCCCTGGGCGCGGGCGGGGCGATCGCCGTGGCGCTCCTGGTCCGGGTCGCGCAGACGGTGGCCGACCTCGTGCTCGCGCTCGTCGGGTGGACGGTCGCGCGGCGGCTGCGACGTGGCGCGACGCCGGGACCCGTCAGCGGTCCGTGAGGGCGTCCTCGTCGACCTTCTCGCCCGTCACGAGCCGCGTGCGACGCGTCGGGTCCGCCCGGAGCGTCGAGGCGGTGCCTGCGTCGACGACGACGACCGACCCGCCGGCCGCCCACGACGCCAGCGCGAGCCGGGCCAGCGACACGGCGTCGTGGGCGCCGGCGTCCACGAGCCGACGCGTCGGAGCCGGGTGCGGCTCGATCAGGTCGGCGAAGGTCACCGCGGTGGCGCCGTCGACCGCCGGTGCGGTCGACGGGGTCGGCGGGACCGGGCCGAGCGCGTCGCCGTACGTCATGACGGCCGTCGCCGCGTCGACCGCGCCGGCGGGGAGGTCTCCGGGGAACCCGCGTGCCAGCGCGGGGAGCGCCACGGCGACGAGGTCGGGTGCGCCGGGGTGCTCCTGCGGCCGGTCGGTGACGACGACGTCGGCGTCGCCCGCTCGCGTCGCGCACGCGCCGGCCCGCCACGTCGCGAGCGTCCACAGCACGGCGCGCCAGTGCGGCGGGAGGTCCAGCAGGACCCGCGCCCCCGGGGCCGCGTCGAACTCCTCGACGAGCAGGTTCGTCGTCTTGCTCACCCAGTTGTCGACGACCGCGCCCGACAGCTCGACGCGTTCACCGTCGACGCCGTACCAGGTCAGGCGCGGGCGTCCGGGGTCGCGCGTGACGATCGCGAGGACCGTGGCGACGTCGAGCGGTCGGCCTGCAGCGGGTGTGCCCATGGACCCACAATCTAGACACGCGTGGACGCCACGCCGTGCAGGCCGCACTTTCACCCGGACAACTCGGGCATCTAGCACGCCTCCGGTTGACGTTCGCGAACGACACGCGTGTAATTCCCTGAGAACTGACTCATGGAGCACGTCGGACGCGGCCGTCCGAGGGATCGGGCCGCACCGGCCGGTCCGTCGGATCAGGGACGAGACCGAGGCAGCCGGCCAGCACGAGCAGCACCGAGCACGACACCCGCGGAGGCACGTATGTGGCACCTGCTCGACGACGAGAGCTTCCCGACCGACGCCGCGACCCCTGCTCCCGCCCCGGCGACCGGCAACGTCCTGTCCCTGTTCGGAACGCCCGAGGACGACGGCCCGATGGGGTGGCAGGAGCGCGCGCTGTGCGCGCAGACCGACCCCGAGGCCTTCTTCCCCGAGAAGGGCGGCTCGACGCGCGAGGCCAAGAAGGTCTGCACGCAGTGCGACGTGCGCTCGGAGTGCCTCGAGTACGCGCTCGCGAACGACGAGCGGTTCGGCATCTGGGGCGGGCTGTCCGAGCGCGAACGGCGCAAGCTGAAGCGCCGCGTCGTCTGACGCGTGCCCTCCGCGACGCCTCCCGCCACGCCGGGGCCGCCTGCCGCGGTGCGCGCGCGAGGTCACGCATGATGGCGCGAGCATGACTGACACGCTGTCCCCCGTGGACCCCCTCCTGACGACGGCAGCGGTCCCGGTGACCACGCCGGTGACCGCCGTCGTGGTGACCCGTGGGCGCACGCGCTACCTCGGGACGACGCTCCGCGCGCTCGCCGCGCAGGCACGTCGACCGCTGCGCGTGCTGGTCGTCGACGTGGCGCCCGGCGAGGACCAGCACGTGGGCCTCTTGCTCGACCAGGTGTTCGCGACCGCGCCGCAGCCCGTCCCGCGGCTCACGACCGTGCGCGCACCGCACGCGCGGTCGTTCGGCGAGGCGGTGACGAGCGGGCTCGCGACGCTCGCGGCCGCCGTCGACGAGCGCCCCACGCCCTGGCTGTGGTTGCTGCACGACGACAGCGCACCCGCGCCCGAGGCGCTCGCACGGCTCATGCGGACGGTGTCCAACGCGCCGTCCGTGGCCGTGGCCGGCTGCAAGCAGCGCACCTGGACCGAGCCCGAGCGCCTGCTCGAGGTCGGCGTGCGCACGACGCGCTCGGGTCGCCGGCACGCCGACGTCGAGCCGGGCGAGCTCGACCAGGGGCAGCACGACGGCCGGACCGACGTGCTGGGCGTCGGGGTGGCGGGCGCGCTCGTGCGGCGCGACGTGTGGGACGCCCTCGGGGGGACGGACCCGGCGCTCGGGCCGTTCGGCGACGGTCTCGACCTGTCACGCCGTGCGCGCCTCGCCGGTCACCGCGTGGTCGTCGTCCCCACCGCCGTGGTCCGGCACGCGCAGGCCGCCTACCACGGCCTGCGCCCGGCACGCGGCGGCGCACCGGGCGGCGACGTCCCCGAGCCGCCCGAGGTCGACCTGGACGGCGACGGCGAGCCGGACTCCGCCGACCCGACCCGCTCGTTCGCGGCGCGCCGCTCCGCGTTGCTGCACTCGCGGCTCACGGGGGCACCGCTCGCGCTCGTGCCCGCGGTCGCGGTCATGGTCCTGGCGGCCGCCGTGCTGCGGTCCCTCGGTCAGATCGCGCTCAAGCGTCCTGGGCTCGCGCTCGACGAGGTGCGGGCGGCGCTGCTCGTGCTGCTGCGCCCGGCCCCGGTC
>JAEYNO010000468.1 GCA_023412515.1 Actinomycetes bacterium | reverse complement strand
GGTACACGTCGAAGACGCCGTCGTTGTGCGTCTTGCGGTACTTGGTGAAGATGTCGATGATCTCCTGCGGCGCCTGGTAGCCGTAGGTCTCCAGCGACGTCTGGACCATGCGCCAGCCGCCGTTGGGCATGATCGCGCGCTTGAGCGGCGCGTCGGTCTGCAGGCCGACGATGACCTCGTTGCCCTCGTCGATGTAGCCGGGCGCGTGGGCGGTGATCGTCGACGGCGTCGTCGCGTCGACGTCGTAGACGCCCTTCTCGCGCTCCTGCGGGAACATCGCCGACAGCTTGTCCCAGATGCCCGTGGTGCGGGCGGTGGGGCCGGCGAGGAAGCTCGCGTCGCCGGTGTACGGCGTGTAGTTCCGCTGGATGAAGTCGCGGACGTCGACGTGGTCCGTCCACGGCCCGGTGGTGAAGCCCTCCCAGGCCGCGGGTACGGCGGTGTCGCTGCGGTCGCTGGGTACAGCGGTGATGGACATCTGACTACTCCCTGTGTCGGGGCCGATGTCACGACGCTATTGAGCAAATGATGGGATGTCTTGGGACCTCGGTCCTCGCACGGTCAGGAGCACCCGTGACCCCGGCCACAGGGAAACCTACCGAGGCCCCGCCGGCCCGCCGCCAGGCGCGCCGCGCAGCCCTTCAGTCGCGGGCGTGCAGCGCCGTCAGCACGTCGGCCGCGACGTCGTGCGGGCCCAGCCGCAGCTCAGCCACGATCTCGTCGCGCGTCGCGTGGTCGAGGAACCGCGCGGGCACGCCGAACGACTGCACGGGCGTCCCGACGCCGGCCTCGCGCGCCCGCTGCCCCAGCAGGGCACCGACGCCGCCGTCCACGAGCCCGTCCTCGACCGTCACGACGTGGTCGTGCTCGTCGACGAGCTTGACCAGGGCCGACGGCACGGGCAGCGCCCACCGCGGGTCGACGACGGTGACCGTGGCGCCGTGCCCGGCCAGCAGCTCGCCCACCGCGAGCGCGGTCGGCACCATGGCCCCGACGCCGACGACCAGCACGCGCGAGGCTCCGCCGTCGTGGCGCGCCAGGACGTCCACCCCGTCGACGTCCTCGAGCGCCGGGATCGGGTCGCCCATGGCCCCCTTCGGGTACCGCACGACCGTCGGCGCGTCGTCGACGTCGACCGCCTCGCGCAGCGCCGTGCGCAGCGTCGCCTCGTCGCGCGGCGCGGCCAGGCGCAGGCCCGGGACGATCGACAGCATCGCGAGGTCCCACATGCCGTTGTGGCTCGCGCCGTCGTCCCCGGTGATGCCGGCGCGGTCGAGCACGAACGTGACGCCCGCGCGGTGCAGCGCGACGTCCATGAGCACCTGGTCGAACGCGCGGTTGAGGAACGTCGCGTACACCGCGACGACCGGGTGCAGGCCGCCGAACGCCATGCCCGCCGCCGACGTCGCGGCGTGCTGCTCGGCGATCCCGACGTCGAACACGCGCTCGGGGAACTCGGCCGCGAACGGCGCGAGGCCCACGGGCTGCAGCATCGCCGCGGTGATGGCCACCACGTCGGGCCGGCGGCGGCCGATCCGCACGATCTCGTCGGCGAACACGCTGGTCCAGCCGAAGCGCGACGGCGCGAGCGGCAGCCCCGTCTCGGGGTGGATGCGCCCGACCGCGTGGAACCGGTCCGCGACGTCCTGCTCGGCCGGGGTGTACCCGCGGCCCTTCTCGGTGATGACGTGCACGATCACCGGGCCGCCGAACGCGCGCGCGCTGCGCAGCGCCCGCTCGACCGCCTGCTCGTCGTGGCCGTCGACCGGGCCCACGTACTTCAGGCCCAGGTCCTCGAACATGCCCTGCGGCGCGACGACGTCCTTGATGCCCTTCTTCAGGCCGTGCAGCGCCTCGTACGCGAGGCGCCCGGGTGGCCCCGAGCGGCGCAGCGTCGTCTTGCCCCACGACAGGACCGACTCGTAGCCCTGCGTCGTGCGCAGCGAGTCGAGGTGCTGCGCGAGCCCGCCGATCGTCGGCGCGTAGGACCGTCCGTTGTCGTTGACGACGACGACGACCCGGCGGTCGGGGTCGGCCGCGATGTTGTTGAGCGCCTCCCACGCCATGCCGCCCGTGAGAGCGCCGTCGCCGATGACGGCGACCGTGTGCCGGTCGGTCTCGCCGCGCACCTGGCGTGCCTTGGCGATGCCGTCGGCCCACGACAATGCGGTCGACGCGTGCGAGTTCTCCACGACGTCGTGGGGGGACTCGGCGCGGCTCGGGTACCCCGAGAGACCGTCACGGCGCCGCAGCGACGAGAAGTCCTGCCGCCCCGTCAGGAGCTTGTGCACGTACGCCTGGTGACCCGTGTCGAACACGATCGCGTCACGCGGCGAGTCGAACACGCGGTGCAGCGCGATCGACAGCTCGACCACGCCGAGGTTCGGCCCCAGGTGCCCACCGGTCCGGGAGACCTGGTCGACCAGGAAGGCCCGGATCTCGGCGGCCAGCTCGTCCACCTCGTGCGTCGAGAGCCGACGCAGGTCCTGCGGCGACGAGATGCGCTCGAGCATCCCCACGTGGTCCTCCTCGTCCTGCCCGTCACCGGGCGTCACCCGGCGGGTGCCGGACGTCCCACTCTAGGACCCGGCGACCGGTTCGTCCTGCGCCGCTCCCCCGCGCCGCCGCGCGCGCCGGCGCCGCAGCAGCAGCAGGACGACGGCGGCACCGGCCGCGAGCGCGACGAGCACGAGCACCGGCAGCAGCACCGCGACCAGGCTGAGGCCGACGGCGGCGCCGTCCTCGACGGTCGAGACGACGGGGCCGCCGAGGCCGCCCGTGGTCGCGTTGACGACGGGCCGCACGGTCGCCTTGGTGGCGTGCACCACGAGCGCGACGACGACGCCGGCGACGACCGGGACCCACGGGTTGTCGCGCACCCACGCCGACCCCTCGAGGTCCTGGGCGGCCGACGTCGCCGCGAACACGACGGCGCCCGACGCGGGCCGGATCACGGTCTGCACGGCGTCGTTCACGGTGTCGACGACCGGCACCTTGTCGAGCACGACGTCGGTGAGCAGCAGCACGGCCCCGACGCCGATCGCCCAGCCGCTCTCCATCCACGCCAGTCCGGCGGGGAGCACGACCAGGTCGGTGAACCGCGCGAGCAGCGCGACCACCAGGAACGGGACGTACGCGTTGAGCCCGGCGGCGGCCGACAGGCCGACCCCGGTGAGCGCGACGAGCATGCGCGCGAGCCTACCGGCGCGCCCGGGAGGCGCCCCCGCACGTGCCGGACGCTGCCGGCGCACGCGCCGGGCGCCGCTCGCGCCGCCCGGGGAACGCCGCGGGACGGCCGGTAGGATGCCTCGGAAAGGGGATCACCCATGCGCTTCCTGCCCGGCCACACGGCCGCGTCCGACCTCACCTACGGCGACGTCTTCCTCGTCCCGTCCCGCTCGGAGGTCACCTCCCGCTTCGACGTCGACCTCGCGTCGTCCGACGGCACCGGCACGACCGTCCCGATCGTGGTCGCCAACATGACCGCCGTCGCGGGCCGCCGCATGGCCGAGACGGTCGCGCGTCGCGGCGGCATCGCGGTGCTGCCGCAGGACACGCCCACCGAGGTGGTCCGCAAGGTCGTCGCGTCGGTCAAGCAGCGGCACCCGGTGGTCGAGACCGCGACGGTCGTCGCACCCGACGACACCGTGCACACCGCGCTGACGCTCATCGCCAAGCGCGCGCACGGCGCCGCGGTCGTCGTCGACGACGGCCGGCCGGTGGGCGTCGTGACGGCCGCGGACTGCGGCGGCGTCGACATGTTCACGCAGGTGGACCAGGTGATGACGCCCGACCCGACCACGGTGGACCTCGCGGTCGTCGAGCAGGGCGGCACGCAGGGCCTGCGGGACGCGTTCGAGCAGCTGCACCGCGAGCGCCGCCGGTTCTCCCCCGTCGTCGACGACGGCCGGCTGGTCGGCGTGCTCACGCGGGTCGGCGCGCTGCGCTCCTCGATCTACACCCCCGCGCTCGACGCGCAGGGCCGGCTGCGCATCGCGGCCGCGGTCGGCATCAACGGCGACGTGCGCGCCAAGGCCGCCGAGCTGCTCGACGCGGGCGTCGACGTGCTCGTCGTGGACACCGCGCACGGGCACCAGCGCAAGATGCTCGACGCGCTCGCCGCGGTCCGCTCGCTCGACCCGCAGGTGCCGGTCGTCGCGGGCAACGTCGTGACCGCCGAGGGCGTGCGCGACCTGGTCGCCGCGGGCGCGGACATCGTCAAGGTCGGCGTGGGCCCGGGCGCCATGTGCACGACCCGCATGATGACCGCCGTGGGCCGGCCGCAGTTCTCGGCCGTGCTCGAGTGCGCCGCCGAGGCGCGACGCCTCGGCAAGCACGTGTGGGCCGACGGCGGCGTGCGGCACCCGCGCGACGTCGCGCTCGCGCTCGCGGCGGGCGCGTCGCAGGTCATGGTCGGGTCGTGGTTCGCCGGCACGCACGAGTCGCCCGGCGACATGCACACCGACGGCGAGGGCCGGCTGTACAAGGAGAGCTTCGGCATGGCCTCGGCGCGGGCCGTCGCGGCGCGCACGCAGGGCGGGTCGGCGTTCGACCGTGCCCGCAAGGCGCTGTACGAGGAGGGCATCTCGCACTCGCGCATGTACCTCGACCCGCGCCGCCCCGGCGTGGAGGACCTGCTCGACCACATCACGTCGGGCGTGCGCTCGGCCGCGACGTACGTCGGCGCGACGACGCTCGAGGAGCTGCACGAGCGTGCGGTCGTCGGCATCCAGTCCGAGGCCGGCTACGCCGAGGGCCGCCCGCTGCCCGACGGCTGGTGACCGGCGTGCGCCCGGTCCTCGTGCTCACGCACGCCCCGCACGAGGGGCCGGGCGCGGTCGCGCGCGCTCTCGACGTGCCGTACCGCGTCCGCACGGTCCTCGACGAGCCCGACCCGCGGCTGCCGCGGCCCGACGAGCTCGCGGGGCTCGTGGTGATGGGCGGCCCGATGGACGCCGACGACGTGGCCGGGCACCCCGGGCTCGCGGCGGAGCGCACGCTGCTGGCGGCGGCGGTGGACGCCGACGTGCCCGTGCTCGGCGTGTGCCTGGGTCACCAGCTGCTCGCGCTGGCGCTCGGCGCTCGCCTGCACCGGCGCAGCGCGCGCGAGATCGGCTTCGCGCCCGTGCGGGTCGTCGCGGACGACCCCGTGCTGAGCGGTCTCGGCACCGCCGGCGCGACGCCCACCGTGCTGCACTGGCACGGCGACGCGGTCGACCTGCCGCCCGGCGCGACGCTGCTCGCCGAGACCGACGCGACGCCCGTGCAGGCGTTCCGTGCGGGCAGCGCGCTGGGGCTGCAGTTCCACCCCGAGCTCGACGCCGCGATGCTCGACCTGTGGCTCGCGACGCCCGACATGGCGTCCGAGCTCGAGGACGGCGAGGCCGAGCGGATCCGCGCCGACGGCGCGCGGGTCCTGCCCGGTCTGGCGCCCGACGCGGCCGCGACGTTCGCGGCGTTCGCCGCGCAGGTGCGGGCGCGCGCGTGACG
>JAEYNO010000163.1 GCA_023412515.1 Actinomycetes bacterium | reverse complement strand
CTCCGACGCCGGCGAGGCGTGCCGGGACGCGCTCGCGCGGTCGATCGGGCCCGCGGACGCCGACGCGCTCGCGGGCGCCGCGGTCGCGGTCGCCGAGCAGCGCGGCACCTGGACCACGGTCGTGCTCGCGGGTGCCGGCGGGTTCGGCGGGCTGTGCGTCGACGACGGGTCCGCCGGGCTGTTCGACTCGATGTTCGGCTCGGCGGGCGTCGCGGCCGTCCCGGCGCCGTCCGCGCGCGGGGTCGTCGTGACCGACCTGGGCACGGGCTCGACGTCCGCCGGCGACCTGTCGCTCGTCGCCGGGAGCGTCGGTGACGAGGTCACGGGCGTGCGGCTGCGGACCGCGAGCGTCGGGGACGTCGACGCGAGCGTGCGCGACGGCCGGTTCGTGCTGTGGTTCCCGGGCGACGAGCTGATGGACGCCCACGCCCACGGCGTCGAGCTCGACGTGACGTACGCCGACGGGACGACGGCGGCGGTGACGGTCGGGCTCTGACGTCCCGGCCGGTGCCGCGCACGCGCCGGGCCGCCCCGCGCGAGGGGCGCCCGCGGGTGCCCGGAGCAGGGGTGAGGGGTTGCCGCCGGCTCGCGGCAACCCCTCACGCTCGTCGGGTCACGCCGTGCAGGCGACGGGGCCGGACGTCGGCGGCGTCCCTGAGCCGACGAACCCGAAGGCGGTCGTGGCGCCCGCCGCGAGCGCGCCGTTCCAGGCCGCGTTGGTCGCGGTGACCGTCGAGCCCGTGGTCGTCACGGCGGCGGACCAGGACTGGGTCACCGCGCCACCGCCGGGCAGGGCGAACGTCGTCGTCCAGCGCGTGAGCGGAGCCGTCCCGGCGGTGACGTCCACCGTCGCCTGGTAGCCGCCCGGCCACGTGCTGCCGACCGTGAGCGTCGCGCGGCACGCGGCCGTCGGCGTGCTCGTGGGGCTCGGCGTGGGCGTCGGTGACGCGGTGGGCGTGGGGCTCGGGGTGGGGGAGGCCGTCGGGGTCGGCGTCGGGCCGCCGCCGAGACCGAGGCCCTCGAGCAAGTCGGTGAGCTGGTCCGCGATCACCTGGTGGTCGCGGACCGACGGGTGCCAGTCGCAGCCGCCGTAGTCGAGGCCCTCGCTGCCGTAGTACCAGGACACGACGCGGTCGTCGCCGGCCGCGCGCCGCTCGGCGACGACGCGCTGCGCGAGGTCCTTCAGGTCGGTCCCGGTGTGCACGGACGTCGCGGAGACGACGAGCCAGGTGTCGTCGCCGTAGCGCTCCCGGAGGTCGTCGAGGAACCCGTGGTACGCCGCGACCCACGCCTCGCGCAGCGCGGCGGGCGTCGCCCACGCCTCGCCCGAGCCGAGCGCGGTGGAGAAGTCGTTGATGCCCAGGCCGATGACGACGGCGTCGGGGTCCCACCCGGAGGCCGGCCCGCCGGCGGTGCCCGGGACGAACGGCAGCACGCGGTCGTAGTACGTGCGGTAGCTCGTGCCCGCGTCGGATCCGGCGTAGTTGCGCACCATGCCGCGCCCCGAGAACGCGTTGATCTGGTAGTCCGCGCCCAGCGAGCGGGCCGTCAGCGCACCGAAGCTGAGGTCGGCGTTCGTCGTGCGGGTCAGCTGGTCGCCCGTGCAGGTGCGGCTGCTCGACGTGTTGCCGTAGCCCACGGTGTACGAGTCGCCGACGTACTCGATCTGCAGGTCGCGCGGCGCCGGTGCGGGCAGCACCACGCTGCCGTCGTGCGGCACGAACCCGCCGAACGTGCTGGTCGCCCACGGGGCCTCGCTGCGCTTGACGACGCGCACGTCGTGCTCGCCCGCGGGCAGCCCGTCGACCACGTGGGTCGTCGCGCCGGGCGCCACGAGCGTCTCGACCGTGCGGCCGTCGACCTGGACGTCGTAGTCGCCGGTCGCGTCGTCGAGCACGATGCCGACGCCCGTGCCGCGGAACCGGCCCTCGAAGTACACGCCCGGCCACGCGTGCTGCCACGCGCCGCCGACCGGCTGGACGCGGCCGGCGGTGCGGACCGTGTCGGTGAGCGAGCTCGTCGCGGCGGTGCCGGCCGGTGCGAGCGGGGGTGCGGCACCGGGGGACGCCGCCGCGGAGACGGGCAGCAGGGCGACGCAGGCCGCGAGCGTGGCGGTGACGACGGTGGCACGCGACGGGCGCACGGGGGTCCTCTCGACGGGTGTCGTCGCACGGGACCGGGCGACCCCGCAGTGGTACCGCCTCGCCCGGTGCCCCCGCACCGGGTGAAGCGATTCGACGCACGGGGCGCCCGGCGTGCGACGCGGTGTGTGGCGTTCCGGCGGCAGGAGCGCCGCAACGCCACACAGCACCGCCGTTCCGAGGGCTGGCGGAGGCGGTGGGGTCTCGCCGGGGGGCGGGGAGCCGGGCCCGTCGGCGGCCGTGCGGCGTCCCGGCCGTCGTGCGGTCGCGGTGCCGCACGGCCCGCGTCGCGGCCCGACGCGTCAGCGGGTCGTGCCGCGCTCCAGCAGGCTCACGGGCAGCACGATCTGCTCGGGTGGGGCGGCCTCGCCGGCGGTGCGCAGGTCGAGCAGGCGCACGGCGTGCTCGACGAGCAGCTCGTGGTGCGGGTCGACGGTCGTCAGCCCGGGCCACACGTGCTCGCCGAGCGCGAGCGCGTCGAACCCGACGACCTGAACGTCGCCGGGGATGGTGCGGCCGTGGTCCTGCAGCGCGGCCATCGCGCCGATCGCGACCTGGTCGGTGACCGCGAAGACGCCGTCGAGGTCGAGCCCGCGAGCGAGCGCGTCGTCGACGGCCTGCCGGCCCTGCGCGGCCTCGAGCCACGGCGCGGGCAGCACGAGCCGTTCGTCGACGGGGACGCCGGCCGCGGCGTGGGCCTCGCGCCAGCCCTGGGTGCGGGATCCGGAGACGCCCGGGTCGACGTCGAGCGTGCCGCCGACGATCGCGACGCGCCGCGCGCCGCGCGCGAGCAGGTGCGCGGTGGCGAGGCGCGCGCCCTCGACGTTGCCGAGCATGACGTGGTCGAACCGTGGCGGCATGGGGCGCTCGCCCAGCAGCACCAGGGGGAGCTGGGTCTGCAGGCGGTCGACGTCGTCCGGCGCCAGCCCGACGACGGACAGCAGCACGCCGTCGTACATCTGGAGCCGGGCCTGGGACAGCGCGCCGAGCTCGCCCTCCTTGCTGGCGTTGGTCTGCTCGATGACGAGGTGCCGGTCGCTCGCGCGCAGCGCGGTGGTGAGCTGCGCGCCGAGCTGGCCGAAGTACGGGTGGTCGACGCGCGGCACGACGAACGCGATCGTGCCGGAGCGGCCGGCGCGCAGCCGGCGTGCGGTGAGGTTGACCTCGTATCCGAGGTCCGCGATGGCGTCGAGCACGCGGGCGCGGGTCTCGGGCCCGACGCGCGGCCGGTCGTTGACGACGTTCGAGACGGTCATGACCGAGACGCCGGCGGCGCGCGCGACGTCCTTGAGCGTCGGGGCGCCAGCGGGTCGCATGGACCCCTCCTCGCGTCGTCGGGCGGTGCGCCGCCCCTTGACGTGCGGCGCCCGACCGAGCATATTCGACCCTGCACGACGGCGTGTATCGATAAACCGGACCCGAGGCCCGGGCGGTACGCGCGTCGGCGCACCGCACCGACCACCCGAGGAGCCCCGTGTCCGACCAGCTGACCGCCGTCATCGACCTCGACCTGCCCGGCGCCACGATCAGGCGCCACGTCTACGGCCACTTCGCCGAGCACCTGGGCCGCTGCATCTACGGCGGCTTCTGGGTCGGCGAGGACTCGCCGATCCCGAACGTCCGCGGCATCCGCTCCGACGTCGTGGACGCGCTGCGCGCGATCTCCATCCCCAACCTGCGCTGGCCGGGCGGCTGCTTCGCCGACGACTACCACTGGCGCGACGGCATCGGCCCGCGCGACCAGCGGCCGCGCATGGTCAACAGCCACTGGGGCGACGTCGTCGAGGACAACTCCTTCGGCACGCACGAGTTCATGGACCTGTGCGAGCTGCTCGGCGCCGAGCCCTACGTCAACGGCAACGTCGGCTCGGGCACCGTGCGCGAGATGAGCGAGTGGGTCGAGTACCTCACGCGCGGCGACGACTCGCCGATGTCGTCCCTGCGCCGCGCGAACGGGCGTGACGAGCCGTGGAAGGTGCCGTTCTTCGGCATCGGCAACGAGCCGTGGGGCTGCGGCGGCAACATGTCGGCCGAGCACTACACCGACCTCGCGCGCCAGTACGCGACGTACATCCGCAACCACGGCGGCCACACGGTCGACAAGATCGCGGCGGGCGCCAACGCCGACGACTACGCGTGGACCGAGGCGCTCATGAAGGTCTCGGCCAAGCTGGGCTGCGGCTGCGACCCGCGCGGCTTCTTCCAGCACGTGTCGATGCACTACTACACGATGAGCGGCGACTGGGCCGACAAGGGCGCCGCGACGTCGTTCACCACCGACGAGTGGTACCTGACGATGAAGCGCGCGCGCCGCATCGAGGAGCTCGTGCGCGGCCACGCCAACGTCATGGACGCCTACGACCCCGACGCGCGCATCGGCCTCGTCGTCGACGAGTGGGGCACGTGGTGGAACGTCGAGGAGGGCACCAACCCCGGGTTCCTGTACCAGCAGAACACGCTGCGCGACGCGCTCGTCGCGTCGACCCACTTCGACACGTTCCACCGGTACGCGCGCCGCATCTCGATGGCGAACATCGCGCAGACCGTCAACGTGCTGCAGGCGATGATCCTCACCGACCCCGACTCGGGTGCGCTCGTGCTCACGCCGACGTACCACGTGTTCGAGATGAACACCGGCCACCACGACGCCGGCTCGCTCGACGTCCGGTTCAAGGGCGACCTGCCCACGCGCACGGTCGACGGCTCCGAGCTCGCGACCCTGTCGGTCTCCGCGTCGACCAAGGACGGCACGGCGCTCGTGTCGCTGTCGAACATGGACGCCGAGACGCCGACGACGCTCGTGCTCGACCTGCGCGGCCGCGAGGTCACCGACGTGGCGGGCCGCGTGCTCACCGCGACGACGCTGCACGCGCACAACACTCCCGACCAGCCCGACGCGGTCGCGCCGACGGCGTTCGAGGGCGCCCGCCCGCACGCGCGCGGCCTCGAGGTCGAGGTGCCCGCGCACTCCTACGTGACGCTGACGCTCACGCTCGCCTGACCCCCGCCCCCTCGGGCGTCAGCCGCCGAACGCGGGCTTCTGCCGGTTCTCCAGCTCCATGACCGGCAGAGGTCCGCGTTCGGCATCCCGGGTGCGGCGGGTGCGGCGGGTGACGGCGGTGGGTGGGGAACGGGTAGCGGACGACGGGTGGCGCCGCGGTGACCTGCGTGAACAGTCTCCGAACGGTCCGGCAACGGTGCCACGGGTGGGCGTTTCGCCCGGATCGGACGGCCTAGTTTCGAGCACGGTCCGGCCCCACCCCGGGGCCGACGACGACGGACCACCGTCGCCGCCGCCGCGCCGACGTCCCCCCGGACGCGCCCCGACCGCCCGGAGCACCATGACCGCCGTCCTCGCCCCGCCGCCCGGCGCGGGCCCGTCCGCCGCGCCAC
>JAEYNO010000442.1 GCA_023412515.1 Actinomycetes bacterium | reverse complement strand
CGCGAGTACCGCGTGCTCACGACGGGGCTCGTCGCGTGGGCGACGTCGCCGCTGCGGCCCGCCCTCGTGCCCGCGGCGCGGCACCTGCCCGCGCTGTTCGGCGGGGTCGTCGAGCGCCTGGCCCGGTGACCGCGGCGCGCCGGTCTCACGCGTCCGGCGGCTCGGGGTCCATGTCGAACCCGGGCAGCCCGTCGATGCTCGTGCGGTTCCAGAGGCGCCGGTACGCCGCGCGCCCCTCGACGCCCTTGCGTGCCATGAACGGCGGGAGCAGGTCGCGCTCGCCGACGTGCGACATCAGCGGGACCCCGTACCCGCACGAGTCCGAGACGCGCTCGACGTCGACCACGACGACGGCCCGGGCGCCGCGCGACTCGTCCAGGCCGCCCTCGAACCGTCCGAGCAGCTCGTCGAAGCCCTCGTCGTAGAGCGTCACGAACCGGCCGCGGCCGTGCAGGCGCACGATGTCCGGCGGGCCCTCGAACGCGCAGAACATCAGCGTGATCCGCCCGTTGTCGCGCAGGTGCGCGATGGTCTCCGAGCCCGACGCCGTCAGGTCGACGTACGCGACGGTGCGCTCGTCGAGCACCGCGAACGTGCCGCCGACGCCCTTGGGCGACACGTTGACGTGACCGCCCGGCCCGCTGGGGGCCGTCGCGACGAAGAACACGTGCTGCGCCAGCAGCCACGTGCGCATGCGCTCGCCGATGTGCTCGTGCACCTTGCCCATGCGCGCATCGTGGCACGGGCCGTTCGCGCGCGGGGCCGTGCGTCCCCCCGCAGCGCGCACCGCCCTACGCGGCGCGGCGCACCCAGGCCTCCCAGGGGCGCAGCGTCACGCGCCCCGCGACCACCGCCGACGGCTCGGCGAGGTTGCCCAGCACGAGCGACGCGTCCTGCCACCCCTCCCCCAGCTCGACCGTGCGATCGTCCCCCGTGAAGTTGCCCACGACGAGCAGCGCGTCACCGTCGAGCTCGCGCGTGAACGCGTACACGTGCGGGTCGTCGGGCAGCAGCATCGTGAAGTCGCCCAGCCGCACCACGGGGTCCTCGTGACGCAGCGCGATCAGCCGCCGGTAATGGTGGAAGACCGAGCGCGGGTCGGCGCGCTCGGCCTCGGCGTTGACCTCGACGTGGTTCGGGTTCACCGCGAGCCACGGCGTGCCGGTCGTGAAGCCCGCGTGCGCGGTCGCGTCCCACTGCACGGGCGTGCGGGCGTTGTCGCGGCTCATGGCCGCGAGCCCCGCCAGCAGCCGCTCGTCGGGCACGTGCCCGAGCGCGCGCTGCTCGGCGGCCCACCGCACCGACTCGATGTCGCGGTAGTCGTCGAACGAGGTCAGGTGCGCGTTCGTCATGCCGAGCTCCTCGCCCTGGTAGACGTACGGCGTCCCGCGGTGCAGGTGCAGCACGGTCGCGAGCATCGTGGCCGACGCGACGCGGTGCTCGCCGTCGTCGCCGAACCGCGACACGATCCGTGGCTGGTCGTGGTTGTCCCAGTACAGGGAGTTCCAGCCGCGATCGGCCAGGCCGGTCTGCCAGCGGGACATGACGGCCTTGAGGTCGCGCAGGTCGAGCGGCACGGGGTCGAACTTGCCGCCCGGTCCGTGCTCGAGGCCGACGTGCTCGAACGTGAACACCATGTCGAGCTCGCGCCGCGCGGGGTCCGTGAGCAGCACCGCGTCCTGGACGGTGGCCCCCGGCGTCTCCCCCACCAGCAGCAGGTCGTCGCGGCGGCCCTCGAACACCTCGCGGTGCATCTCCTGCAGGTACTCGTGCAGGCGCGGGCCGTTCGTGTACTGCGCCGTGCCGTCGCCCAGCGCGCCCTGGGTCACCGGACCGTCCGCGAGGCCGCCGTCGGCGTCCACGACCTTCGAGACGAGGTTGATGACGTCCATGCGGAAGCCGTCGACCCCGCGGTCGAGCCACCAGCGCATCATCGCGTAGACCGCCTCGCGGACCTCGGGGTTCTCCCAGTTGAGGTCGGGCTGCTTGCGGCTGAACAGGTGCAGGTAGTACTCGCCGGTCGCCGCGTCGAGCTGCCACGCGGGCCCGGAGAAGAACGACGCCCAGTTGGTCGGCTCGGCGCCGGGCGCACCCGGCGCCATGCCCTCGCGCGCGGGGCGCCACCAGTACCAGTCGCGCTTCGGCGAGTCCACGGACGAGCGCGACTCGACGAACCACGGGTGCTCGTCGCTCGTGTGGTTGACCACGAGGTCCATGACGACCTTGATGCCGCGCTCGTGCAGCGCCGCGACCACCTCGTCGAGGTCGGCCAGCGTGCCGAACAGCGGGTCGACGTCCTGGTAGTCGCTGATGTCGTACCCGTTGTCGTCCTGCGGGCTGCGGTACAGCGGCGAGAACCACACGACGTCGACGCCCAGCTCGGCGAGGTGGTCCACGCGCCGCAGCACGCCCCGCAGGTCGCCGACGCCGTCGCCGTCGGAGTCCTGGAAGGACCGCGGGTAGACCTGGTAGACGACCGCGCCGGTCCACCAGGGGGCGTCGTCGACGGTGAAGGTCATGCGTGTCAGCTCCTCGCCCGGGGCGTCGTAGGGACGGTCCGACGCTCGCACGCGCACCGGTCGGGCGCACGTCGCACGCACGGCCGTCGCCCACCGAGCACCGCCGCGCTGGGCCGTCCGGGCGATCCCGGGACCTCGGTCCCCCGACGCGTTGACACACCGTCAATAGCGTCGTCCCCATGAGCACCGCGCAGCGACGGGTCGTCAAGGCCCCCGACGTCCGACGCGACGAGATCGTCCGCGCCGCACGCGAGCTGTTCGCCGAGCAGGGCGTCCGCAGCACGACGTTCCAGCACGTCGCCGACCGCGTCGGCGTCACCCGCGGGCTCGTCTACCACTACGTCGGCGACATGGAGACGCTCGTCGGCCTCGTCATCGACGCGTGCATCGACGACTTCGTCGCCGACCTGCGCGCGTGGGACGCGGCCCGGCGCCCCGGCGACGTCGACGGCGCGGTCGTCGAGTGCGTCGCACTGTTCCGCCGCCACGTCCCGACCCGCCGCCGGGGCGACGGCAGCGGCCCCCGCACCGCGACGCCCCTGCCCCGGTTCGACGACGCCGTGCTCTCGGTGCAGTTCCTCGACCGGGCGGTCGAGGCGCTCGTCGACACCCTCGAGGTCACGACGATCCCCGCCTACGCGGCCCGGCACACGATCGAGATCGCGCACGTGCGCGCCACGTTCGTGGTGCTCGTGCACGGCCTCATCGCACTGGTCCGATCCCAGCCCGACACGCCTGACGACGTGCTCGCCACGCTCGTGCGCCAGACGTTGCGACTGGCCCCCAACGACCCTGCCGCGTCCTAGCGGTCAGGGCGCACGTCGAAGGAGAGACATGTTCCTGTTCGAGAGCATCACGCCGCTCCAGGCACTGATGTTCGTCGTGGTCCTCGCGGGCCTCATCGGCCTCAACGAGATCTCGCGACGCGGCAAGGTGGCCGGGCTCGCGCTGTTCGTCGCGCTGCCCCTGGTCCTCACGGTCTTCGTGTGGCCGCACACCGCGGGCGCGGGGTCGTCGACCGGGTCGTGGTTCCACTGGGTCAAGGTGTACTCGGCGCTCGCCGGCTGCCTGGGCTTCATGCTCATCCGGTACGTGCCGCGCCTGGCCGCCAACAGGTGGATGCTGCTGTTCCCGCCGGCGATCCTGTCGATCAACATCCTCGAGGCCGTCATCCGCGACTTCCAGGTGTCCGGCATGCAGGAGGGCGTCGTCGACGGCGTCATGATGGTGCCCGGCCCGTGGAACGTCATGAACGGCGTCGCCGGCATCCTCAACATCGTGACGATCTGCGGCTGGGTCGGCATCTACGTCAGCCGGGACAAGACCACGGACATGATCTGGCCGGACATGCTCTGGTTCTGGATCGTCGCGTACGACCTGTGGAACTTCGCGTACGTCTACAACTGCGTCGGCGACCACGCGTTCTACGCCGGTGCCGCGCTGCTGCTGTCGTGCACGATCCCCGCGTTCTGGCTGCGCCGCGGCGCGTGGCTCCAGCACCGCGCGCACACGCTCGCGTTCTGGATGATGTTCACGATGGCCGTCCCGGCGTTCGTCACCGACTCGCAGTTCTCGGTGCAGTCGTCGCACTCCCCCGCCGCGCTCTTCACGGTGTCGGCGCTGTCGCTCGCGGCCAACGTCGCGGTCGTCGTCTACCAGGCCCGCCGCCTGCTGACGCGCCGCCTCAACCCGCTGCGCGACGAGCTGTGGACCGACCTGCCGGCGTACCGCCGCGTGGTCGAGAACATCCCCGGCTACCGGCTCGCCGGTGCCGGCGCCCCCGTCGCGGCCGCGACGGGCGCGACTGGCGGGACCCCCGAGCCCGAGGTCGTCGCCCCGCGCTGACCCACCCCACGACGCCGGTCCCGGGCACGTCCCGGGCCCGGCGTCGTCGCACGTCCCGGAACGTTCCACCCCGCCCGGGCTCGCCCGCGACGCACCCGGTCGGCGAGGCTGCTGCCAGACCCGAGCCGAGCCAGGGGGCCCACCATGACCGACGCGTTCCACGGTGCCGACGTCGCCGCGCTGCGCACGCAGGCCGTCGCGCTGCACGACGCCGCGCAGACCCTCGTGACGTGCGCGCAGCGCACCGGCCGCGGGCTCGACGCGCTGACGTGGGCCGGCCGCGACGCCGAGCGCACCCGGGCCGCGTGGCAGACCGAGCAGGTGCCCGCGCTGCTGCGCAC
>JAEYNO010000161.1 GCA_023412515.1 Actinomycetes bacterium | reverse complement strand
ACCGCGGGCTGCGCACCGACGGGCGACGGGCCGCCCGCCGGCGCGGACGTCCGCGAGGTCGTCGACGTCGACGGCGACGGCCGCCCCGACCGGGCGTGGCTCACGGGTGGCGCCGACCGTCGCGTCGGCATCACCACGGCGTCGGGCGCGACATTCTCGGCCGCGATCGACTCGGCGAGCCCGGTGCCCGCGTCGGCCGTCGTGCAGCGCGTCCAGACCGACGGGATCCCGGTCGTGCTCGTCGACCTCGGGCGCGAGGCCCGGCCGTGGTCGGTCGTCGACTGCGGGCTCGTGGCCCCCACCAACGCGCAGGGCCAGGCCTACACGTTCGACCGCGGGTTCGCGGGCCAGGGCACCGGCGTCGGCTGCACGCAGGACGGCGGCGCGCTGCGCCTCGCGGGCCTCGACGCCGTGAGCGCCGACGGCGGCACGTTCACCGTCACGCGCACGTGGGTCGACCTCGGCGACGGCGGGCGCACCGCGCGCAACGGCGCGGCCGAGCAGGTCGCGACGGGCGCCGCGGCGGACGACCCGGTCGTCACCACGGCGCAGCAGGTGTCGTGCGGCGACCTGCTGGCCGGTCGCGACGGCCCGGTCGAGCCCGCCTCCTGACGGACGGCCGCCCGTCGACGGACCCCCGAGCGTCGACGGACAGCGGTACGGGTCGACGGACACGCGCGCGCGGGTGTCCGTCGGCCGGGGGAGTGTCCGTCGACGTGGTTGCCGGGCGCGGGTCAGGCGGCGGATCCGCGACCGAGTGCCGACGCCCGGCGGCGACACGGGACCGCGCGTGCGCGTCGGGCCGGTTCAGAACAGCGGCCACGGCACGGGCGACGACGCCGCCTCCGGCCCGGGGAACCGCCCGCTCGTCAGCAGCCGCTCGCAGCGGGCGACCAGCGCGTCGACCTCCGGGCCCTCCAGCAGCGCGGCCAGCCGCTCGCCGAGCGCACCGGCCACGCCGTCGCGCACGCGCTCGACGCCCGCGCGCTCGTCGGCGTCGAGGTCCTCGCCCACCCAGCCCCACAGCACGGTGCGCAGCTTGGGCTCGGTGTGGAACGTGACGCCGTGGTCGACGCCGTACCGGTGGCCGCCCGCGACGGGCAGCACGTGCCCGCCCTTGCGGTCGGCGTTGTTGACGAGCACGTCGAGCACGGCCATGCGGCGCAGCGCGGGGGAGTCCTCGTGGACGACGGCCACGGGGCGGCCGCGCTCGTCGGCGCCCTCCAGGACCGTGCGCCACCCGGGCGGCACGGCCGTCGTGGGGACCACGTCGACGGGGTCCTGCGCGGGGTCGGTGTCCTGCCAGAGCTGCACCATGCCCGGGCCCAGCGGCCCGTCGCGCAGCCACGTGCGCGGCACGACGTCCCAGCCCAGCTCCTGCGACACGAGGTACGTCGCGACCTCGCGCCGGGCCAGCGTGCCGTCGGGGAAGTCCCACAGCGGCTGCTCGCCCGCGACGGGCTTGTAGACGACCTGCACGCCGCCGACCGTGCCGACGAACGTCGCGTTCGACGCCGTGGTGACGCGACCGACGACCAGCAGCTCTCCGTGGTGCAGCACGTCGTCGTCGGGCGCCTCGACGTGCGACCCGTCCTCGTCCGGTCGGTCGTCGTCCGGGCCGCCCTGCGGCCCGTCGGGTGTCAGGTCGTCGTGCGGCGTCGTCACGCGCCGTCGAGCGGGTCGCACACGTGGCCGTCGGGGTCGACGGGCCGGCCGCACCGCGGGCACGCGGGCCGCCCGGCGCCCACCACGCGCCGCGTGCGCTGCACGAACGCGCGCGCGGTGCCCACCGGCATGCGCACCAGCAGGGCCTCCTCGGGCTCGTCCTCGTCGGCGTCCGCGAGGGCCAGCGGGTCGTCGTCGTCCGAAGCCTCCTGCAGCGGGAACGCCTCGACGACCACCTGCATCGTGCGCGGGTCCCAGCCCAGGCGCATCGTCCCGGTGCGGAACAGCGCGTCGTCGGGCGGGTCCAGCGGGTCGTCGTCGACGAGCTCGGGTGGGGTCTCGCGCGGGACGGCGACGGGGTGCTCCGCGTCGTTCGCGAGGTCGTCGAGCAGCTCCTCGATGAGGTCGGCGAGCGCGGCGGACTGCTGCTTCTCCAGCACGACGCTCGACGACCGGGCGCCCATGCGGGCCTGCAGGTAGAACGTGCGCTCGCCGGGGCGGCCCACGGTGCCGACGACGACGCGGTCCGGCCAGTCGAACTCGTGGACGGTGGTCATCCTGCGAGTGTACGAACGGTCAGCGCGTCGCGTCGGTCGAGACGTGACCTCCGCCGCCGCCGACCGGTGCGTCGTCGGCCGGGCGGGCGGTCGCGAGCCAGGTGAGGTCGTCGGACGAGCTGTTCGTGGTGACGACCCGCGGGCGCCCGGGCCCGTACTGGACGATCGAGACCGACGCGGGCCCGACGTCGAGGCGCTGGAACAGGTCGAGGTGCAGGCCGAGCGCGTCGGCGAGGACGGCCTTGATGACGTCGCCGTGGCTGACGGCCGCCCACACCGCGCCGGCGCCGTGCCCGTGCTCGACCGCGGCGTCGTGCGCGCGCACCGCGGCCACGGCCCGCGCCTGCATCGCGGCCAGCGACTCGCCGCCCGGGAACGTCACGGCCGACGGGTACGACTGCACCGTCGCCCACAGCGGCTCGCGCGCCAGGTCCGCGAGCGACCGGCCCTGCCAGTCGCCGTACCCGCACTCGGTGAGCGCGTCGTCGACCGTGAGCGTCGGCGCGCCGCCCTGGCGCGCGAGCAGCGCGTCCGACGTCTGCCGGCAGCGCTCGAGCGGGCTCGTCACGACCGCGGCGAGCGGCACGACCGTGAGCCGCTCGGCGGTGCGCGCCGCCTGCCCGTGCCCGACGTCGTCGAGCAGCACGCCCGGGGTGCGCCCGGCGAGGACCCCCCGGACGTTGGCGTCGGTGCGGCCGTGGCGGACGAGCAGGACGGTGGCCATCCGGTCAGCCTAGGCAGCGGTGCCGTGCGCGCGACCGCACCACCCGCGGGGCCGACGCGGCGCCGGCCCGTGGCGACCCCGCGGGAC
>JAEYNO010000413.1 GCA_023412515.1 Actinomycetes bacterium | reverse complement strand
GGGCGAGGACGCCGTGCGCGCGCTCGACCCGGACCGCGACGCCGCGGCGATCGCCGCGTGCCTGGACGCCGCCAACCCGACGACGCAGGCGCGGCCCGGCGCCGACGACGACGCGGCCTGGTGGGGCGTCGAGGGCGATCACGACGACCTGCTCGGCGTGATCGGCGTCGCGTGGCGCGGCGGCGTGGACGGCGCCCGCTCCGTCCACCTGCACGGCCTCGGCGTCGTGCCCGCGGCCCGCGGCCGGGGCCTGGGCACCGCGCTCACCGCCGTCGCGACGCGACGCGCCCTCGAGGGCGGGGCGCCGTGGGCGTCGCTCGGGATGTACGCGGACAACGCGGCCGCGCGGCACGTGTACCTGTCGCTCGGGTTCGCGGTCGACGTCGAGAACGCCGGCTACGGGCCGCCGGGCGCCGACCGCCCCTGAGCGGGGAGCGCCGTCACCGCCGGCGAGGAGCCTCCTCGCCGGACCCGAGCGTGAGGTGCGGACGGGGCGCCTCGTCGAGCTCGGGGACACCCATCCAGGTGCCGTCGCCGTCGTCCACCGACAGCTGCTGCGGCCGCGCGTGGAACGACCGGCGCCACTGGAACCACAGCACGGGCACGAGGCACGCGAGCACGATCCCGGCGTGGAAGAAGGTGGACGCCGCGGACGCCTGCGTCTGCGGGTCGCTCGACCCGACACGCAGCGCGACCTCGGTGACCGCCGTCGCGGTGACGACCACGACGACGCCCGTCCACGCGCGGGCGCGCCACCGCAGCCGGCGGTAGGCGGCCGGGTCGGTGGGGGCCAGTCGTGCGAGCGGGATCCGGGCCATCCCGCCTGCCTACCGCACGGCGGCGCCGTGGCGCGTCGGCCGCCCGGGTGACGCGCGTCAGTGCAGGATCGCGAAGCGCTCGTAGAGCCGGCGCAGGGGGCGTGGGGCCCACCAGTTCGCGCGGTCGAGCACCGTCATGGTGGCGGGGACGAGCAGCAGGCGCACGATCGTCGCGTCGATGAGCACGGCGACCGCCAGCGCGAACCCGACCTCCTTGATGACCACGAGGTCGCCCGCGACGAAGCCCGCGAACACCACGACGATGATCGCGGCGGCCGACGTGATGATGCGGCCCGAGCGCTGCAGGCCCAGGCGGACCGCGGCGTCGGTCGCCATGCCCTCGTCGTGCAGCTCCTTCACGCGCGACAGCAGGAAGACCTCGTAGTCCATGGCGAGCCCGAACGCGAACGCGACGACGAGCGCGAGCACGTACGTCTCGATGCCGCCGGGCGACTCGAAGCCGAGCAGGCCCTCGAGGTGGCCGTCCTGGAAACCCCACACCATGACGCCCAGGGCCGCGAGGATCGACAGCGCGTTGGTCAGCAGCGCCTTGACGGGGATCACGACCGAGCCGGTCATGAGGAACAGCAGCACGAGGGTCGCGACGCCCACGATCCCCAGCGCGAGCGGCGCGCGGGCGACGAGCGAGGCGGTGAAGTCGATCTGCGACGCGGCCTGCCCGACGACCCAGCGGTCGAACGGCACGTCGGACGCGCGCACCTCGCGGACCACGTCGGCGGCGACCGGGCCCCCCGGGTCGTCGGTCGCGGCGCGGACGCCGATGACGACGTACGAGCCCAGCGGCGCGGGCGGGTCGACGGACGCGACGTCGGGCAGCTCGGCGAGCTCCGCGGCCCACGCCGTCGCGTCCTCGAGGGACGTCGCTGCCACGACCGTGACGGCGGCGGACGACGCGCCGGGGTAGTTCTCCTCGAGGTCCGCGACGTACTCGCGCTGCGCGGTGCCGGCGGGCAGCAGCTCGAGCCCGCTGATGCGCAGCTGCGTGCCGAGCGCGGGAGACGCCAGCAGGCCGAGCAGGACCACCGACCCGAGCATGACCCACCACGGGTGCCGCTGGACGCGTGCGGCCAGCGTCGAGAACGCGCCGTCCTCGCGCTGCACGTCCGACGCGCGCCGCAGCACCGGCAGGCGGGACAGCAGCCCGGGGCGCGCGAGGCGCCGCCCCGCGAGCGTGAGCAGCGCGGGGACGAGCGTCACGGCCGTCGCGACCGCGACGAGCACGACGACGACGCCCCCGGCGCCGATGGCCCGCAGGATCTCGGGCCGGAACACCAGGAGGCCGGCGATCGACACCGCGACCGTGACGGCCGAGAACACGACGGTGCGTCCGGCGGTGGCCATGGTCCGCTCGGCCGCCGTGACGACCGGTCCGTCGCCGCGTCGTCGCCGGCTGGCCGCCCCGCCGTCGACGTCGACGAGCCGGTGCAGCTCCTCGCGGAACCGGGACACGACCAGCAGCCCGTAGTCGATCGACAGGCCCAGGCCCAGCACGGTGACGACGTTGACGACGGACGCGTCGACGTCCATGACGTACGTCATCGCCAGCAGGCCGCCGAGGCCGCCCGCGATGGAGGCGAGCGCACCCGCCATGGGCATGGCGGCGGCCAGGAAGCCGCCGAAGACGACGACCATGACGAGCAGCGCGACCGGCAGCGCGACCAGCTCGCCCGTGCGCAGGTCCTGCTCGACCTGGTCGGTGATCTCCTCGACGATGAGGTGCTCGGCCCCCACGACCCCGTGCACGTCGGGCGCGACGGCGCGCAGGTCGCCGGGGATCTCGCGCAGGCGCTGCTCGACGTCGGCCAGCGCCGCGGACTGCGCGTCGGGGCCCAGGTCGGGCGCCAGCTCGACGACCACGAGGAACCCGCGCCCGTCCTGCGCGAGCAGCGGTGCCGCCGCGGGGCTCGTCACGCCGCCGGGCAGGACGAACGGGTCGATGACCGACGCGACGTCCTCGAGCGCGGCGAGCTCCGTGCGCGCGGGCTCGAGGGCCGCGGCGACCTCGGGGGCGGCCGGGTCGACGCCCGAGACCACGAGGGTCACGGCCGGGCCCGTCGTGCGCTCGGCGGCCAGGATCTCCTGCCCGCGGGTCGACTCCGCTCCCGGCACCCCGGGCGCGCCGGTGCTCATGCGGTCGAACAGGCTCTCGCCGTGCAGGCCCTGGACGGCCAGGCCGTAGCCGACGACCGTGAGGACCAGCCAGACGACGACCGTCAGGCGCGGGTGGTGGGCGACCGAGCGGCCCAGGCGTGCGAACACGCGGGTCATGGTCGCAGGTCTGCGGCGCCTCGCGCACGTCGCGGCGCCCCCTTGGCAGGTCGCGCCGGTGTGCGGCCCCGCGGGGCCGGACGTCGGCACCGGTGCGTACGCTCGCGGCATGGACCTGTTCGACGCGGTCACGTCGACCGCGCAGGGGCTGCCCGCGCCGTCGGCCGGCGCCCCCCTCGCGGTGCGCATGCGCCCGCGCACGCTCGCGGAGGTGGCCGGTCAGGCGCACCTGCTGGTGCCCGGCTCGCCGCTGCGCCGGCTCGTCGAGCCCGCCGACGAGGCCGCGCGCCGCGCCGCGCCGTCGTCCGTGATCCTGTGGGGCCCGCCCGGGACCGGCAAGACGACGCTCGCCTACCTCGTGGCCGCGACGTCGGGGCGGCGGTTCGTCGAGCTCTCGGCCGTGACGGCCGGCGTCAAGGACGTGCGCGCGGTGGTCGAGGACGCGCGACGCCGGCTCGCGGCGGACGGGTCCGAGACGGTGCTGTTCATCGACGAGGTGCACCGCTTCACCAAGGCCCAGCAGGACGCGCTGCTGCCGAGCGTCGAGAACCGGTGGGTCACGCTGGTCGCGGCGACGACCGAGAACCCCTCGTTCTCGGTCAACTCGCCGCTGCTGTCCCGGTCGCTGCTGCTGACGCTGCAGCCGCTCACGACCGACGACGTGCGGTCCCTGGTGCTGCGCGCGGTCGAGGACGAGCGCGGCCTGGACGGGTCGGTCGCGCTGAGCGACGACGCGGCCGACCACCTGCTGCGGCTCGCGGGCGGCGACGCGCGCAAGGCGCTGACGATCCTCGAGGCGGCGGCGGGCGCCGCGCTCGGGGACCGCGACCCGGACGCCGACCCCGCGGAGCCGGCCGTCGTCGACCTGGCGACCATGGAGCGCGCGATCGACGTGGCGGCCGTCCGCTACGACCGTGACGGCGACCAGCACTACGACGTCGTCAGCGCGTTCATCAAGTCGATGCGCGGGTCCGACGTCGACGCGGCGCTGCACTACCTCGCGCGCATGGTCGCGGCGGGGGAGGACCCGCGGTTCATCGCCCGCCGCGTCGTGATCGCCGCGTCGGAGGAGGTCGGCATGGCCGACCCGAGCGCGCTGCAGACCGCCGTCGCGGCGGCGCAGGCGGTCGCGCTCATCGGCATGCCGGAGGCCCGCATCATCCTCGCGCAGGCCGTGGTCCACGTGGCGACCGCACCCAAGTCGAACGCGTCGTACGTGGGCATCAACCGCGCGCTGGAGGACGTGCGTGCGGGCCGCATGGGCACGGTGCCGCCGCACCTGCGGGACGCGCACTACGCCGGGGCGCAGGGCCTCGGGCACGGCAAGGGGTACGTGTACGCCCACGACGAGCCGCACGCGGTCGCGGCGCAGCAGTACCTGCCCGACGAGCTCGCCGGCGCCCGCTACTACGAGCCGTCCGACCGCGGGTTCGAGCGGTCGGTCGCGGAGCGCGTCGCGCGCATCCGCGCGATCCTCGGCGACGGCTGACGGGTTGTCGCGCGACGCGGTGCAGCACCGCGCGCCGCGGGTCCGGGGTGGACGCGGACCTGAGTGATTTCCGGTCGCGGCCCCGCGACGGGTAGCATGTCGGGGTTGCCCGGCGCTCGACGCGCGGGCGACGTCCCTGGGGCCTCAGCCCGCACCCGTGTTCCGTGCCGGGTGCACCGTGGTCGGCCCCGCACCCGTCGGGCGTCCTGTCCGTCCGGACCTGGTCCGGTGCACGGGTGTGATCGTCACGAGACACGACAGGAAGTACAGCTGTGAGCAACGTGACCCGCTCGCGTCGCCAGGTCCGCCTGAGCCGCGCGCTCGGCCTGGCCCTGACGCCCAAGGCCGTCAAGCACTTCGAGAAGCGCCCCTACCCCCCGGGCGAGCACGGCCGTGCGCGCCGTCGCACCGAGTCGGACTACGCCGTCCGCCTGCGCGAGAAGCAGCGCCTGCGTGCGCAGTACGCGCTGCGCGAGAAGCAGCTCGCCAAGGCGTACGAGAACGCCCGCAAGGCCCCGGGCCTGACCGGTGAGGCGCTCGTCGAGGACCTCGAGACGCGTCTCGACGCGCTCGTGCTCCGCGCCGGCTTCGCCCGCACGATCCTGCAGGCGCGCCAGACCGTCACGCACCGTCACGTGCTCGTCGACGGCAAGATCGTGGACCGTCCGTCCTTCCGCGTGAAGGAGGGCCAGACGATCCAGATCAAGCCCAAGTCGCAGGCCACGGTGCCGTTCCAGGTCGCCGCCGCCGGCGCGCACCGCGACGTGCTGCCCGCCGTCCCCGGCTACCTCGAGGTCCAGCTCGAGAAGCTCAGCGCGACGCTCGTGCGTCGTCCCAAGCGCGCCGAGGTCCCCGTGACCTGCGAGGTCCAGCTGGTCGTCGAGTTCTACGCCCGCTGACCCGGCACCGACGGACGCCCCGCCGCGCACCCCCGCGGGGGGGCGCCCGCGTCCCTGCCGCCGGCCGGGACGCGGCCACGACCGACCCGACGGGTAGGGTGGCGCAGGTCGCGCGGCGCGGGTCGCCGCGCTCCGACGATGTGCGGTGGCCGTCGCAGGCCCCGCACGACAGGAGGGGTCGCATCCATGCTCGGTGACGTCGCGGGACTGATCGCCGCGATCGCGTTCGTGCTGCTCGTCGGGCTGCTCGCGGTGCCGCTGCTCAAGCTGGGCAACGTCCTCGACGAGGCACGGACCTCGGTGCGCGAGCTCACGGACCACTCGCTGCCGGTGCTCGACGAGACCGCCAAGGTCGTCGCGTCGTCCGCCACCCAGATGGACAAGGTCGACACCGTGACGACCGCCGCCGCCCAGGTCGGCGAGAACGTCTCCGCGCTCACGTCGCTCGTCACCGCGACGGTCGGTGCGCCGCTGCTCAAGGTCGCGGCGTTCTCCTACGGCGTGCGGCGCGCGCTCGCGGGGCTGCGCGCGGGCGGCCGCCGATGAGGCGGCTGTTCTGGGTCGGCGTGGGCGTCGCTCTCACCGTCGTCGTGGTCCGGCGCGGCCGGCAGCTCGTGGACGCGTACGCACCTGCCGGCTCGGCCGACGCCGTGGACGGCGCCCTGCGGGTCACGCGCGCGCTGCGCGCGGCACGTGACGACTTCCGGGCCGGGGTCGCCGAGCGCGAGGCCGAGCTGCTCGACGCGCTCGTCGGCGACGTCGACCTCGACGAGATCCGTGCGACCGCACCGCGGCGCCGCGCCGAGCTGCGCGACTCCTTCGGGGGGCGTCCGCCGAGCGACGACCTCGCGCGCGACCTCGCCGCGCGCGGCTGGGCCGGCGAGCCGACCCAGGACCCTGACGACGACGAGCACGCCCCCTTCTTCTGACCGGACCCGCTCCGGGTCCCGCGGCCAGCGCGCCGCCCACCACCGAACCTCCCGCCGCCGCCCGGCGACGGCCCCCACCTGACGAGGACGACATGCGCACCGCCGAGATCCGCCAGCGCTGGCTCGACTACTTCGCGAGCAAGGACCACGCCATCGTGCCGTCCGTGCCGCTCATCTCCCCGGACCCGTCGATCCTCTTCACGATCGCGGGCATGGTGCCGTTCATCCCGTACATCCTCGGCACGCAGGACGCGCCCTGGCCCCGGGTCGCCAACGCGCAGAAGTGCATCCGCACCAACGACATCGAGAACGTCGGGCGCACGACGCGGCACGGCACGTTCTTCCAGATGCTCGGCAACTTCTCGTTCGGCGACTACTTCAAGCAGGGCGCGATCGAGTTCGCGTGGGAGTTCCTCACCGGTGACCAGGCGTCCGGCGGCCTGGGCCTGGACGGCGACCGGCTCTGGGTGACGATCTGGAACGAGGACGCGGAGTCCGCCGACACGCTGCGGCGCGTCGGCGTCGACCCGCGCCACGTCGTGCGGCTCACGCGCGAGGAGATCTTCTGGGACACGGGCCAGCCCGGCCCGGCCGGGCCGTGCGCGGAGTGGCACTACGACCGCGGCCCCGAGTTCGGCCCCGACGCCGAGGGCGGCACGGTCGACCCGGGTGGCGACCGCTACCTCGAGATCTGGAACCTCGTGTTCGACCAGTTCGTGCGCGGCGAGGGCCGCGGCAAGGACTACCCGCTGCTGGGCGAGCTCGAGCGCAAGGCCATCGACACAGGCGCCGGTCTCGAGCGCATCGCGTACCTCCTGCAGGGCAAGAACAACCTGTACGAGACCGACGAGGTCTTCCCCGTCATCGAGCGCGCCGCGGAGCTCACCGGGCGTCGCTACGGCGCGGGCGGTGAGGACGACGTGCGGCTGCGCGTCGTGGGCGACCACGTGCGCTCGTCGCTCATGCTCATCGGCGACGGCGTCACGCCGTCGAACGAGGGCCGCGGGTACGTCCTGCGGCGTCTCGTGCGGCGCACCGTGCGGTCGATGCGCCTGCTCGGCGTCGAGGAGGCCGCGCTGCCGGAGCTGCTGCCCGTCAGCCGTGACCTCATGAGTGCGTCGTACCCCGAGGTCGCGCGCGACTTCGAGCGCATCTCGCAGGTCGCGTACGGCGAGGAGGACGCGTTCCTGCGGACCCTCACGGCGGGCACGACGATCTTCGAGGGCGCCGTCAGCAAGGCGAAGGCCTCCGCGGGCGACGCGGGCGTGGTGCTCACGGGCGACCAGGCGTTCGCCCTGCACGACACCTACGGGTTCCCGATCGACCTCACGCTCGAGATGGCGGCCGAGCACGGCGTGACGGTCGACGAGCAGGCGTTCCGCACGCTCATGCAGGCGCAGCGCGACCGCGCGCGCGCCGACGCGCTCGCGAAGAAGACCGGCCACGCCGACACGAGCGCCTACCAGCAGCTGCACCAGACGCTCAGCACGGACCACGGCTCCCCGGTGCGGTTCGTCGGCTACACCGACACGACCGCGAGCTCGACGGTCGTCGGCCTGCTCGTCGACGGCGTGCCCGCGCCGTCCGCGACCGCGCCCGCGCACGTCCAGGTCGTGCTCGACGTCACGCCCTTCTACGCCGAGGCCGGCGGCCAGCTCGCCGACACCGGCACGATCAGCCTCGAGAACGGCGGCATCGTCGAGGTCGACGACGTGCAGGCGCCCATCAAGGGGCTGTCGGTGCACCACGGGCGGCTCGTCGACGGCACGATCACGATCGGCGACGCGGGCGTGTCGACCATCGACACCGGCCGGCGCCGCGCGATTGCCCGGGCCCACACCGCGACGCACATGGTGCACAAGGCGCTGCGCGAGGAGCTCGGCGACAACGCGACGCAGGCGGGGTCGGAGAACGCGCCGAGCCGCCTGCGGTTCGACTTCCGCTCGGGCGCGGCCGTGCCGGCGTCGTCGCTGTCCCAGATCGAGGGCCGCGTCAACGAGCGCCTGCAGGACGACCTCGAGGTGACGGACGCGGTCATGGCGATCGACGAGGCCCGTGCGCTCGGCGCGATGGCGCTCTTCGGCGAGAAGTACGGCAACGAGGTGCGCGTCGTGTCCATCGGCGGCGACTGGTCGCGCGAGCTGTGCGCCGGGACTCACGTGCGGCGCTCGGGCGAGCTCGGCCTCGTCACGCTGCTCGGCGAGGCGTCGATCGGCTCGGGCGTGCGGCGCGTCGACGCCCTCGTCGGGGACTCGGCGTACGGCTACCAGGCCAAGGAGCGCGCGCTCGTGAGCCAGCTCTCGGGCCTGCTCGGTGCGCGGCCCGACGAGCTCGGCGACCGGGTGTCGTCGCTGCTCACGCGGCTCAAGGAGTCCGAGAAGCAGCTCGCGGCGCTGCAGCAGGCGCAGGTGCTCGCGGCCGCCGGGTCGCTCGCGGCCGGCGCGCAGCAGGTCGGCGCGACGCGCGTCGTCGCGCAC
>JAEYNO010000390.1 GCA_023412515.1 Actinomycetes bacterium | reverse complement strand
CGACGCCGACGCGCTGGGCGCCGCGCTCGTCGGCGGCGGGCTGCCCGTCGCCGAGGTGACCTTCCGCACCGCTGCCGCGCCGGACGCGATCCGCGTGCTTCGCGCGCGCGGCGACGTGCTCGTCGGTGCCGGCACGGTGCTGACGGCCGCGCAGGTCGACCAGGCCGTCGCGGCCGGCGCCGACTACGTCGTGTCGCCCGGCACGTCGCGCGCCGTCGTCGAGCGCTGCGCCGAGCACGGCGTGCTCGCTCTGCCCGGCGCGGTCACCGCGACCGAGGTGCAGGCCGCGCTCGAGCTCGGCGTCACCACGGTGAAGTTCTTCCCCGCGGGCACGTCCGGCGGGGCTGCGGCGATCGCGGCGCTCGCCGCGCCGTTCGGCGGCGTGCGCTTCGTCCCCACCGGCGGCGTCGGGCCCGCGAACCTCGCGGACTACCTCGCGCTGCCGGCGGTCGCCGCGGTCGGCGGCTCGTGGATGGTCCCGCGCGACCTCGTGCGCGCCGGCGACGTCGAGGGCGTCCGCGCGCTCGTGTCCGATGCGGTCGCGCTCGCCGCGACCCTGCGCCCCGCCTGACCCACCCCACCCACCCCTCCGCGAGAGGTCGATCCAGTCCCCGCCCCCCTCCGCGAGAGTCCGATCCAGTCCCCACCCCCTCCGCGAGAGCCCGATCCAGTCCCCACCCTCTCGGTGAGAGGGCAGTCCAGTCCCGCCGTCAGGAGCCGACGATGTCTGACCTGCGTCTCCGTCCCGCGTCCGAGTGCCGCTACGACGCCGTCTCGCTGGGCGAGGTGATGCTGCGGCTCGACCCCGGCGAGGGGCGCATCCGCACCACCCGGCAGTTCCGCGCGTGGGAGGGCGGCGGCGAGTACAACGTCGCGCGCGGCCTGCGGCGCGCGTTCGGCCTGCGCACGGCGGTCGTCACCGCGCTCGCCGACAACGAGGTGGGCCGGCTCGTCGAGGACCTCGTGCTGCAGGGCGGCGTCGACACGTCCTTCGTGCGGTGGGTGCCGTACGACGGGACCGGGCGCGAGGTCCGCAACGGGCTCAACTTCACCGAGCGCGGCTTCGGGGTGCGCGGCGCGGTCGGCGTGTCCGACCGCGGCCACACCGCGGCCTCGCAGCTCGCACCCGGCGACGTCGACTGGGACCACCTGTTCGGCGAGCTCGGCGTGCGGTGGTTCCACACCGGCGGCATCTTCGCGGCGCTCTCCGACACCGCCGCGGCGACCGTGCTCGAGGCCGTCACGGCCGCGCGCCGGCACGGCACGGTCGTGTCCTACGACCTCAACTACCGCCCGTCCCTGTGGAAGGCGATCGGGGGGCAGGCCCGCGCGCAGGAGGTCAACCGCGGCATCGCCCCGCACGTCGACGTCATGATCGGCAACGAGGAGGACTTCACGGCCGCGCTCGGGTTCGAGGTCGAGGGCGTCGACGAGCAGCTCACGCACCTCGAGGTCGACGCGTTCGCGGCCATGATCGAGCGCGTCGCCGCGAGGTACCCCGACATCCGGGTCGTCGCGACGACCCTGCGCACCGTCCGCTCCGCGACCCTCAACGACTGGGGTGCGCTGGCCTGGTCCCGGGCCTCCGGCCTCGTGCAGGCGACCCACCGGCCGGGCCTGGAGATCCTCGACCGCGTCGGCGGGGGCGACTCGTTCGCGTCGGGCCTCGCGTTCGGCCTGCTCGACGGGCAGCCGCTCGCCACGGCCGTCGAGTACGGCGCTGCGCACGGCGCGCTCGCGATGACGACCCCGGGCGACACGTCCATGGCGTCGAAGGCCGAGGTGCTCCGGCTCGCGGGCGGTGGGGGCGCGCGCGTCGACCGCTGACGAGCGCCGGCGACGCCCGCGGCCACGACGCTCGGTGCCGGCCCAGATCGAGGGCCGGAGCCCCCACGGGCCGGCCGGGCCGTGCCCTAGCCTTCGAGCATGGCCACGAGCGTCACGCTGAGCGACGTCGCCCGCGAGGCGGGCGTGTCGCTCGCGACCGCCTCGCGGGCGATCAACGGCAGCGCGACCCGCACCGTCCGGCCCGACCTGCGCGAGCGCGTCCTCGAGGCGGCGCAGCGCCTGCGCTACACGCCCGACGCCAACGCGCAGGCCATGGCACGCGGCCGCACGACGTCGGTCGGCCTCGTGGTGCACGACATCACCGACCCGTACTTCTCGTCGATCGCCGCGGGCGTCACGGCCGCCGCCGACGCCGCGGGCCTGCAGGTCACGCTCACCGACACGCGCCACGACCCCGAGCGCGAGGTCGAGCTGGTGCGCCTGCTGCAGCGGCAGCGCGCCCGCGCGATCGTCGTGGTCGGCGGCCGGCACGACGACGAGACCGGCAACGACGTCATGCGGCGCACGCTCGCGGAGTACGCGGCCTCGGGCGGGTCGGTCGCGCTCGTCGGGCAGCCGGTGCTCGACGTCGACACGGTCGTGCTCGAGAACGTCACCGGGGCCGGTGCGCTCGCGCGGGCGCTGCACGCGCGCGGATACCGACGACCCGCGGTGCTCGGCGGCCCCGACACGCACCTCACGGCGCGCGAGCGGCGCGACGGCTTCACGCGCGCGTTCGCGGCGCTCGGCGCGCCCGTGGACCCCGCGCACGTCGTCCCGAGCGCGTTCACGCACGAGGGTGGCGAGGCGGCGATGCGCGAGCTCCTGGCGGTGGGCGCCGACGTCGACGTGGTGTTCGCCGTCAACGACGTCATGGCGCTCGGCGCGCTCGCGGCCGCGCGCGACCTGGGCGTGCGCGTGCCCGAGGACGTCGCGCTCGCCGGCTTCGACGACATCCTCACGCTGCGGGACGTCGTGCCGGGGCTGACGAGCGTGCGGGTCCCGCTCGTCGAGGTCGGACGGCTCGCGACCGGGCTCGCGCTCGACGCGCACGCCGACGGCCCGCGCGTGCGCACCGTGCCGACCGAGGTCGTGCTGCGCGCGTCCACGCCCGACCGCAGGGTCTGAGCCGCAGCCCTCAGCGCTCGGCGACGAGCGGCGGGATGCCGTACACCTCGACCGCGGTGCGGCCCAGCACGCGGGCGACGGCGTGCGCGTCGAGCCCCGCGAGGGTCGCGCGCAGGCCGCCCCACACCTCGGGCCAGGACGCGTGCGCGTCGAGCGCGGTCGGCCAGTCGCTGCCGGCCATGAGCCTGTCGGGGCCGAAGACGTCGAGCGCGTGGTCGACCGCGGGTCGGACGTCGTCGACCGTCCACCCGGGCCCGGCGGCGCGCCCGAGACCGGCGAGCTTCGCGACGACGTTCGGCACGTCGGCGGCGCGGCGCACCGCGTCCGCCCACGCCTGCCACGTGCCGCCGTCGCCCGCCCGCAGCGCCGCGAGCGGCGGTGCCCCCAGGTGGTCCACGACGACCGTGAGCTTGGGGTGCCGGTCGGCGATCGTCGCGACGTGCGCGAGCAGCGCGGGCGAGGTCGCGGGGACGTCGAGGACGAGCCGCCGCTCGCAGAGCAGCGCGAGCCCGTCGTCGACCGCGTCGCGCAGCAGCCACTGCGGGTCCGCTTCGCGGTCGACGTGGTGGCTCACGCCGACCACCGGCTCGGAGCGCCAGTGGTCGAGCTGCGACGCGGCGTCCTCGGGCTGGTCGAGCGGCACCCACGCGACGACCCCGAGGACGTGCGGCGAGCAGAGCGCCTGGAAGAGCAGGTGCTCGCTGTCCGCGCGGTTGTCCGCGGACTGCACGAGCACCACGCCGTCCACGTGGTGCTCGTGCAACGCTCCGCCGACCTCGTCGACCCGGTAGGTCCGCCGCAGCAGCGCCGGGTCGTGCGACATCCAGGGGTAGTGGACCGTCTCGGGGTCCCACGCCTGGAGGTGCGCGTCCACGACGTCGTAGGGCATGTCAGCGACGGTAGCCCGACCGGCTCGTCCGAAACGTGTCACCGGTCAGATCCTCATAGAACCCTCATAGAAAGCGCTGTGACTGGAAGCGCGTCACGCCCGCCCCGGTGTGCGACCCGGACGAGCGTCCATGCAGGTCACCTCCGTCGGAGCGCAGGTCACGAGGTTGTCGAAGGGTGAGTCACGGCGAGTCACAGGTCGGGTCACCGCCCCACCGCGTAGCCCTGCCTCCCGCGGGGGTTCGCCGCCGCCTCCAGCAGCCCGTCGGCCCGCACGCCGGCCGCGCTGAGGCGGCCCAGCGTCCAGGGTCCCGCGTCCGTCACGGCGTGCCCGCGCGCGGCCAGCCCCGCGAGCACCGCGGGCCCCAGCCGCGACTCCGCGACCAACCCGCGCGGCACGTGCGTGCGCGGGTGGAACGACCCGTGCACGTGCGACGAGTGCCACGCGGGCGCGTCGATCGCCTCCTGCAGGTCCAGCCCGCCCAGCAGGTGGCGCAGCAGGAACGGCACGGTCCACTGGTCCTGCTGGTCGCCGCCGGGCGTGCCGAACGCGAACCCGTGCCCGTCGCCCAGCACGAGCGCGGGGCTCAGCGTCGTGCGCGGCCGGCGCCCGGGCACGAGGCTCGCGGGCAGGCCGTCCTCGACCCAGAACATCTGCGCGCGCGTCGGCAGCGCGAAGCCCAGACCCGGCACCACCGGGCTCGACTGCAGCCACCCGCCCGACGGCGTCGCGGACACGCGGTTGCCCCACCGGTCCACGACGTCGACGTGGCACGTGTCGCCCGGGCTCAGGCCGATCGGGGACACGGTCGGCTCGCCCAGCCCCGCGACGCCCGGCCCGCGCGCGTCGCCCGCGTCCGCGGCGGCCCGGGCCGCGACG
>JAEYNO010000371.1 GCA_023412515.1 Actinomycetes bacterium | reverse complement strand
TTCGTCGGCAGCGTCTGATGTGTATAAGTGACAGCACGACGACCCCCACGGGACGGCCGCGCGCCCCCGCGACCGCCGCGGCCAGCGCGGACATCGACGGCGTCACGGCCACGACGACGCCCGCGGCGCTGCGTCGCACGAGCGGCGCCGCACGGCGCAGGAACGAGGCCTCCATGCGTGCGCGCCCGCGCAGGTCGGCGGACGCGGGGACGTGGTGCCGGACGCGGTGCAGCGCCACCGCGCCGTCGCGCTCGTGCCAGGACCGACCGCGGGCGTACCGCTCGTCCTCGACGCGCCAGGCCGGGTAGTGGGGCACACCGGTGACGACGTCGACGACGGCACCCGCGTCGGCCCACGCGCGGGCCATCGCGGTCGTGTAGGGCGCGATCCCCGTGGTCTCGGGCGCGTAGTTGATGCCGACGAGGCACACGCGCCCCAGGCCGGGCGCCCGGTGCTCGCGGCGGTCCGCCGCGACGTGGTCGACGGTGGTGGCCACGTCAGCTGCCGCCCAGCGCGCGGACCTCGGCCTCGGTCATGATCGCCGCGAGCTCGGGCGTGTGGACCTGCGCGGTCCAGCCCAGCTCGTCGGCCGCCTTGGAGGCGTCGCCGATGAGCGCGTCGACCTCGGTGGGGCGCAGGTAGCGCGGGTCGAACTCGACGTGCCGCTGCCAGTCCAGGCCGACGTGCTCGAAGCAGTGACCGAGGAAGTCGCGCACGGTCGAGGCGACGCCCGTCGCGAGGACGTAGTCCGAGGGGGCGTCGGCCTGCAGCATGCGCCACATGCCCTCGACGTACTCCTTGGCGTAGCCCCAGTCGCGCACGGCGTCGAGGTTGCCGAGGTACAGCTTGTCCTGCTTGCCCGCCGCGATCCGTGCGGCCGCCGCCGCGATCTTGCGGGTCACGAACGTCTCGCCGCGGCGCGGCGACTCGTGGTTGAACAGGATCCCGTTGACCGCGTACATGCCGTACGCCTCGCGGTAGTTGCGCGTCATCCAGTACGCGTAGACCTTCGCGGCGCCGTACGGCGAGCGCGGCCAGAACGGCGTGAGCTCGTTCTGCGGGGGCGGCGTCGCGCCGAACATCTCCGAGCTCGACGCCTGGTAGAAGCGCGTCTGCACGCCCGTCGCGCGGATCGCCTCGAGCAGGCGCGTCGAGCCCATGCCCGTCGTCTGGCCCGTGAACTCGGGCTCGTCGAAGCTCACGCGCACGTGGGACTGCGCGGCGAGGTTGTAGACCTCGTCCGGGTGGACCTTCTCGAGCAGCGTCGCGAGCCGCGTGCCGTCGGTGAGGTCCGCGTAGTGCAGGAAGAGGCGGGCGCTGGGGTCGTGCGGGTCCTGGTACAGGTGGTCGATCCGCTCGGTGTTGAAGGTCGAGGCGCGGCGCACGAGGCCGTGCACCTCGTAGCCCTTCTCGAGCAGCAGCTCCGCCAGGTACGAGCCGTCCTGGCCCGTGATGCCCGTGATCAGCGCCTTCTTGGCCATGAGTGGAGCCCTCCCCGTTCGCGACGTTTGGGCCAAAGTAACCATGTTTGTCCCTTTCGCGGGACCTTGTGGTGGAAAATCACCCGTCCGCCGCGGTCCGGGCGGCCCCCGCGTCGGTACGTTCGACGGGTGCGACCGCGCCGGCGCACCACGACCGCAGAGAGGACCCCCATGGAGGTGTCGGTGGTGCGCCGCCTGGCGACCGCGCAGAAGTCCGCACGGGGCGTGTCCCTCTACTCGCGGCACGTCAACCGCCCGTGGGGTCGCCTGCTCGCTGCGGCGGCCGTCCACCTCGGGCTGTCCGCCCAGACCGTGACCTACCTCTCCGCCGCCGTGACCGCGACGGCGGCGCTGCTGCTCGCGCTCGTGCCGCCGTCGGTGGCGCTGGGCGCGGGCGTCGCCGCGCTGCTCGCGCTCGGGTTCGCGCTCGACTCGGCCGACGGCCAGGTCGCCCGGCTCACGGGCACCGGGTCGCTCGCCGGGGAGTGGACCGACCACGTCGTCGACGCCGGGAAGATGGTGCTCGTGCACGCCGCGGTGCTCGTCGGCTGGGCGCGCTGGGACGTCGTCGACGGCGCGTGGCTGCTCGTGCCGCTCGCGGCGCAGCTCGTCGCGACCGTCGGGTTCGCCGGCGGCACGCTCGCGGAGCTGCTCGCCCGCAGCGCGCCGGGCGGCGACGACGGACCCACGGCCCCCCGGCCGCCGTCCACGGCGCGCGCGCTCGCCCTGCTGCCGGCCGACTACGGCGTGCTGTGCTGGACGTTCGCGCTGTGGGGCGTGGGCACGGCGTTCCGCTGGGTCTACGCGGCGGTCGTGCTGCTCACGGCGGTCGTGATGGTCGCGCTGCTGCGCCGCTGGTTCGCGGGCCTGCGCGGGCTCGCCGGGCCCCGCACGTGACGGAGCCCGCCGGGGCACGCGCGCGGCTCGGCGGCGTCGCGGCCGTCGCCGACCAGGGCCTGTCGAGCCTCGGGAGCATCGCGCTGCTCGTGCTGGTCGCGCGTCGCTCTCCCGCCGAGTCCTTCGCCGTGTTCTCGCTCGCGTACGTCGTCTTCACGGTGCTCCTGGGGCTCGTGGCCGCGTACGTCGGCCAGCCGCTCGTGCTCGTCCGCGACCCGGTCGCGCGGCGGCAGGCCGCGGGCGACGCGCTCGCCGCGACCGCGGCCGTCGCGCTCGCGCTCGGTGCCGTCGCCGTCGGGGTGGGGCTCACCGTCGGGGGCGGCACCGCGCGCACGTTCGCGGCGCTCGGCGCGGTGCTCGTCGTGCTGCTCACGGTCGAGGTCGCGCGGTACGCGTTCGCGGCGGCGCGCGAGCCGCACCTCGCGCTGGCCGTCGACGCCACCAAGGTCGCCGTGCTCGTCGCGGTGCTCGCGCTCGTGCCCACCCCGACACCCGCCGCGGCCGTGCTCGCCTGGGGTGCGGCGTACGTCCCGGCGCTGGTCGTCGCGCTCGCCCTGCT
>JAEYNO010000369.1 GCA_023412515.1 Actinomycetes bacterium | reverse complement strand
AGGCGAGGCCCCGGACGGGGCGGCAGGTGCCACGCCGCCACCCGGCGACGGGTCCGGCGCGGGGGCCGACGGCGGGGCCGCGGACCCGGGCGCGACCACGCCGCCGGACGACGCGCTGCTCCCGGGCGTCTGCGCGACGTGACGAGGGCGGCGCCCCGTGGTCCCGGGAGGCCCCGTCGCTGCTCGGCTCAGCTGGTGCGGCTCAGAGCCATCAGCTGGTCGAGCGTGGCCGCGTCGATCGGCACCTGCGTGAAGTCGAGGAACTGCTGGAACGGCATCGACTCCACCATCCGCAGCGCGTCGGCGTTGGCCTCGGCCATGGCGCGCTGCTCGTCCGTCATGCCGGCCGTCATGCCCTCCATGAGGACGGGGCCGACCACGGGGTGGCCGAGCCACTCCTTGACCGACGACCGCATCGTCAGCTCACCGGCCACGACCTGCCCCTCGAGCCGGACGTCCTGCTCCAGCAGGGGGGTGTGGGCGTCGGCGCACACCTGCACCGTGTAGGTGCCGGGCGCGGTGACCCAGTCGCCCGCCGTGACGTCCCAGTAGGCGAAGGCGCGGGCGTCGAGCGCGAGCTCGACCTCGCGCGACTCGCCCGGGGCCAGCGCCACCTTGGTGAACGCGCGCAGCTCGCGCGCCGGGCGGCGGACCGGGCCGGCGTCCGTGGCGACGTAGACCTGCACGACGTGCTTGCCGGCCACGGCCCCGACGTTCTCGACCGTGACGCGCACGGTGGCCGTGTCCGTCCCGGTGACCTCGACGCGCAGGTCCCGCTCCCGGAACTCGGTGTAGGACAGCCCGTGCCCGAAGGGGTAGCGCACCTGGCGGCCGACCGTCACGTAGTGCCGGTAGCCGACCATGACGCCCTCGCCGTACCGCACGACGCCCTGCTCGCCCGGGAAGTTGAGGAACGCCGGGGTGTCCTCGAGGCGCAGCGGGATCGTCTCGGCCAGTCGGCCCGAGGGGTTGGCGTGTCCGAGCAGCACGTCGGCGATCGCGCCGCCGCCGGCCTGCCCCAGCAGCCAGGTGTCGAGGATCGCGTCGACGTCGTCGTGCCACTCCTCGAGCGTCACCAGCCCGCCGTGCGAGAGCACCACGACGGTCCGCGGGGCGGCCGCGGCGACGGCACGGATGACCTCGACCTGGGCGGTGGGCAACGACAGCGACTCGCGGTCGAAGCCCTCGGACTCCTCGGCCTCGCCCAGGCCGGCGAACACGACGGCGACGTCCGCGCCGCCCGCGAGGGTGACGGCCTCGTGGCGCAGGGCGTCCGCGTCGTCCTGCCCGGGGCCCTGCGGGAAGCCGCGCGCGAAGTCGACCGTGAGGCCCGCCGTCTCGCCGGCGGCGCGCAGCGCGTCCAGGGGCGCCTCGACGCGCGTCGGGTTGATGTGCGAGCTGCCGCCGCCCTGGTAGCGCAGCGTCTCCGCGAAGGCGCCCACGACCGCGACGCGCTGCCCGGCCCGCAGGGGGAGGGTCTGCTCCTGGTTGCGGAGCAGGACGACGGTCTCGGCGGCCAGCGTACGGGCGAGCGCGTGGCCGCCCTCGACGTCGAGGTCGCCGGTCGCGGGCGCGACGAGGGTCGAGAGCTCCGCGACGCGCCGCGCGCTCGTCGTCACGAGCTCCTGCGGCACCCGGCCGGTCGTCACGGCCTCGACGACCTGCGCGTTGCTCACGCCGCCGTTGCCGGGCATCTCCAGGTCGAGGCCGGCCTCAAGGGCGGCCACGCGGTCGCCGACGGCTCCCCAGTCGGAGACGACGACGCCTTCGAAGCCCCACTGGTCGCGCAGCACCTCGGTGAGCAGCCACCGGTTCTGCGACGCCGGGACCCCGTTGACCTTGTTGTACGAGCACATGACGGTGGCCGGGCGTGCCTGCGTGACGACGCGCTCGAACGCGGGGAGGTAGATCTCGCGCAGCGTGCGCTCGTCGACCTCCGCGCTCACGCTCATCCGGTCGGTCTCCTGGTTGTTCGCGGCGAAGTGCTTGACCGACGCGCCGACGCCGATGCGCTGCATGCCCTGCACGTGCGCAGTCCCCAGGACGCCGGACAGCAGCGGGTCCTCGGCGTAGTACTCGAAGTTCCTGCCGCACAGCGGCGACCGCTTGATGTTGACGCCGGGGCCGAGCACGACCGTCACTCCGAGCGCACGGGCCTCGCGGGCGATCGCCTCGCCGATCCGCTCGGCGACGGTCGGGTCCCAGCTCGACCCGACCGCGACGGCCGGCGGGAAGCAGGTCGCCGGCGCGCTGTCGTTGATGCCGAGGTGGTCCCCGGTGCCCGCCTGGTAGCGCACGCCGTGCGGGCCGTCGGTCAGGACGACGGGTTCCACCCCGTGCTCGGGCAGCCCCGGCACGCCCCAGAAGGAGTTCCCGGACAGCAGGCTGACCTGGTCGGCGAGCGGTGCGTTCTCGATGGTCATGGCGGTCCTCGTCCTCGGTGCTCGTCGGGCGGTGCGGCGCGGCGGACATCCGGGGATCGAGGGCGGGGTCTCGTCTCGCCGTCGAGCTCGCCGTGTGCCTCGTCGCAGCACTAGCGCGTGCTAGTGCTGCGAGCGTAGGCCGCTCGCCTGGTGCGGCGCAAGGACGCCGGGCGGGTGCCTCGCGCCCGCCGCGACGCGTCAGCGAGCCACGTCGCCCAGTCCGACCCGGTCCACGCTGGCGCTCCAGAGTCGCGCCGCCAGGACCGGGTCCGCAGCCTGCCGGTTGGTTCGCGCGGGTCGGCCCCTCTCGTAGTACTCGCCGGAGATCCAGTCCGTGCCGGGGGTGCCCTCGACCAGCTGCACGAGCGGCTCGGCACCCTTCTCCGGGGTGATGAGCCCGGCGACGTGGCGCAGCGGCGTCCGGTAGACGAGGCGCATGAGGCTGGTCGTGTCGGACGCGAAGCTCGTGCGCACGTTGCCCGGGTGGAAGGCGACCGCCGAGAGGCCGTCGCGCGCGTACCGCCGGTGCAGCTCCTGGGTGACGAGGATGTTCGCGAGCTTGGTGTCGCCGTACGCCTTGCTGGGGGAGTACCGGCGGTCGTTGTCCAGGTCGTCGACGTCGATCCGGCCGAAGATCCTGGCGCCGACGCTGGAGGTGCTGACGACCGAGGCGCCGCTCGCGACCAGGGTCTCGAGCAGGAGGTTCGTCAGGAGGAACGGCGCGAGGTGGTTGACCTGCAGCGTCTTCTCGTTCCCGTCGACGGTCCTGCTTCGGTCGCCGAAGATGCCGCCCGCGTTGTTGGCGAGCACGTCGATGCGGGGGTAGTCCTCCCGGAGCTCGCGCGCGAGCCGACGGACCTCGTCGAGCCGGGCGAAGTCGGCGAGGCGGTGGTCCGCGCCGAGCTCGCGGGCCAGGGTGGCGGTCCTCTGGGCGGACCGCCCGACGAGGACGACGCGGTGGCCGTCGGCGGCGAGTCTGCGGGCCGCGGCCGCACCGATCCCGTCGCTCGCCCCGGTCAGGACGACGGTCTTCGCACTCATGATCTGCTCCGTCCTGCTCTCGTCGGTGGTCGCGCTCAGCGCCCGTCCGCCGCGACCGAGACGTGGTTCCAGCGCTCCCACGTCTCGAGCCGCGAGCGGTACACGGCCGGGGCGATGTGCGTCGGCTGGCTGCCGAACAGCACGCGCAGCGGCGGCTCGTCGGCGTCGACGACGGTGAGCAGGGCCCGGCCCGCCCCGCGGGGGTCGCCCACCGCGGCGTCGCCCGCCTCGGCGCCCCGCTCGGCCATCGCCTGACGGACCGGGTCGTACGCGGGCATCGGGTCCGCGTGCACGGCGCTGCTGGTGGCCCAGTCGGTCGCGAAGGCGCCCGGCTCGACCAGGGTCACCTTGATGCCGAGGTGGGCGACCTCCTGCGCGAGCGACTCGGTCAGGCCCTCGAGCGCCCACTTCGAGGCGTGGTAGCCGCCCAGGGTCGGGAACGCGGCGACGCCCCCGATCGTGGAGATCTGCACGACGTGACCGAAGCCCTGCCGGCGCAGGACCGGCAGCACGGCCTGCGTGACGTGCAGCACGCCGAACAGGTTGACCTCCAGCTGGTCGCGCAACTGCTGCTCGGTGATCTCCTCGACCGCCCCGAACAGCCCGTACCCGGCGTTGTTCACGACCACGTCGAGGCGGCCGAACTGCTCGACCGCGGCGGACACGGCCGCGCCCACCGCCGCGCGGTCGGTCACGTCCAGGCTCAGCGGGAGGACCGCGTCCCCGAAGTCCTGCACCAGGTCGGCGAGGGAGGTGGTGTCGCGTGCGGTCGCGGCGACCCGGTCGCCGCGACCCAGGGCGGCGCGCGCGAACTCCCGGCCGAACCCGCGGCTCGTCCCCGTGATGAACCAGACCTTCGACATGACTGCCTCCTGAACGCTCGAATGTCACTCGCCGCCAAGTATGGCACTCGGTGCCACAAACGCAAGGAGGTGTAGATTGCGGCACATGACGGGAGCCTCGTCGACGACGCCGCTGCGTGAGCGGACCCGACGCGCGGTCCGGGCGGAGCTCATCGACGCCGCTCAGGACCTCTTCGTCGCCCAGGGCTACGAGCGCACGACCGTCGAGCAGATCGCGTCGGCCGCCGGCATGTCCCGCCGCAGCTTCTTCCGGTACTTCGCCTCGAAGGACGACCTCGTCCTCGGCAAGTACGACGCGATGTCCGACCAGTTCGTCGAGGCGCTGCGCGCGCGGCCGGCCCACGAGCCGCTCTGGGAGTCCTTGCGGCGCGTGTTCGACGGCGTGGTCGACTACGTCGCCGACCCGGGCCGGGCCGACCGCGCTGCCGCGATGGAGGCCGTCGTCCAGGCCGACGACGCGCTGCGGGCCGCCTACCTCCAGCGTCTCGACGCCATGCAGAAGGCCGTGGTCCTCACCGCGCGGGAACGCGCGCGGGCCGCGGGCCGCGCCTGGGAGGACGCCGACCCGGCGCCGGATGCAGCTGTCGGTGCCGCCTTCGCGTGCATGCGCAGCGCGCACGACCTCGCGGCGAGCTCGGGGCGCGAGTTCGCCGACCTGCTCGACGCGACGTTCCGCCGGCTCGCCGACGTGGTGTCTGAGCCTGCTGGCGTACCCACCGACGCCCGCGGTCGGTCATGAGGCGGCGGCCGTCGGCACGATGACGACGACGACGGCCGCCGCCCGGCCTGCGGTCGCTCAGAACGCCTCCGGAACCGGTGCGCGCCACAGCCAGGCGAGCTCGGTGTCCGCGACGTACCTGCCGAGGGTGCGCTCGGGGGCGAGCGGGGCGCGGACGATCGTCTCGACGGCCACCAGCAGCTCGGTGCTCGCCTCGACCGTCGGCTCACGCACGAGCCGGTCGAACAGCCGGAGGGTCTCCTCGGTCACGTCCGGCAGCGCCGCGACGGACGACCGGAGGTACTTCGGACCCTGGAAGAGGGTGCGGTGGTGCGCGAGCAGCGCCCGCCCGGCGGAGGTCGCCTGGTGCAGGGCGGCCCAGGTGAGCAGGTACCGGTCTCCGAGCGCCGCGCCCTGCGGGACGAAGTACGCCGAGTAGAGCCGCATCTGCGCCACGGCGGAGTCGCGACGACGGTCCCACTCGTCGTCCTCGAGGTGCGGGATCGCCGCGACCATCGCGTCGAGGTCGTCGAGGCGGCTCCACGCCGTCCGCGCGCCGACGAACGCGGCCCGGGTCGGCTCGTCGGCGCGCTCGGCGGCGGCGCGCAGGACGGTCGGGCTGACGACCTTGACGTCGACGTACCCACCTTCGTAGGTCGCCACGTCGTGGGTGGTGAAGCTCAGTCGCTCGTCGTCGCGAGCGGCGGCGAACGCGTGCTCGGTGACCACGAGGTGGACGTCCACGTCGGAGTCCGGTCGCTCGGTGCCGCGGGCGACCGAGCCGCCCAGGATCACGCCGAGCGTGGACGGGGAGTCGCGGGCGGAGTGGACGTAGGCGTCGAGCGTGGCGGTGTGGTGGTGCACGGCGGTGTGCCTCTCTGCTGCGTCGACGCGAGGTGGTGCCCTCGCGGGCCACGAGCGGGTGCGGTGGCGCTGCCCGCAGACTAGCGCGCGCTAGTGCCGGCGGGCGCACGTTCGGGCGACCAGTACTTGCCGATCGGCTAGGACGTAGTGCCTGCGATCCGGGCAGCGCCCCGACCTAGCCTCGAGAGCGTCCGACCCACCCGACAGCGAGGCCCGCCATGACCCAGACGCTCGTCCTCGGAGGCACCGGCCTCCTGGGCTACCACACGACGCTCGAGCTGCTCCGGCGCGGCTACGGGGTCACCGCCGTCTCGCTGCCCACCGGGGACGTCGGGCACGTCCCGGAGGCCGTCGAGTCGGTCCTCGGCGACCTCGGCGCGATGTCCGACGACGACGTGCGCGCCCTGCTCGCCGGCAAGCACGCGGTGTTCTACGCGATCGGCGCCGACGAGCGGACCACCCCGCCCGCGCCCGCCGCCCGGTTCTTCTACGAGGCGAACGTGCTGCCGACCCAGCGGATCGCGCGCCTGGCGCGGGAGGCCGGCGTCGCGAAGTTCGTGCTCTACGGGTCGTACACCGCGCAGTGGGCCGAGCAGTGGCCCGACCTGGGCTACCGGGAGCGCAACGGCTACCCGCGCACGCGCCTCGCGCAGGAGGAGGTCGCGTACCTCGAAGGTGACGGCGCCATGGACGTCATGATCCTGCGTCTGCCGTACATCTTCGGCCTCGTGCCCGGGCAGCGTCCGCTCTGGCAGAGCTTCCTCGACATCGTGGCCTCGCAGCCCGGCGTGGTGCCCGTGCTCGGCGGGTCGACCTCGTCCGTCACCGTGCGGCAGGTGGCGCAGGCCGCCGTCGGCGCGATGGAGTTCGGACGGCACGGGGCGCGGTACCCGATCAGCTCGTACGAGCTCACGTACCTCGAGCTCTTCCAGATGTGCTGCGACGCGCTCGGGCGGGACCCGCAGGACGTCGTCGTCGTGCCGCTCGAGACCGTGCTCCCGGGGTACGAGGCGGCGCAGGAGCAGGTCACGCAGGCCGGGTTCGAGCACGGCGTGCACCTCCCCGACACGGCGCGGTTCCAGGACCGGCGAGCCGTGAGCGACCCCGCGGGCTGCGCCGAGCTCGGGATCGAGCCGGACGACGTCCCCGCCGCCGTCCGCGCGTCGCTGCGCTGGTGCGTCGACCACCCGAGGGCCGTCGCCGTCCCCGCCTGACGCTGCGCCGTGGGGGCCCGCCCCCCCCCCCCCCCCCCCCCCCCCCCCCCCCCCC
>JAEYNO010000097.1 GCA_023412515.1 Actinomycetes bacterium | reverse complement strand
ACGAACCGGCCCGCGAGCGCCGAGCCCGCGGACGTCACGCGCAGCGTCGGCGCCGGGTCGCCCGACGCGACGCGTCGTGCGTCCTGCAGGAGCGCGTCGACCGCCGGCAGCAGCGTGCTCGCGCGGTCGAGCACGAGCATGCCGAGGGGGGTCGGGCGCACGCCGCGGTGGTCCCGCACGAAGACGGGTCCGCCGAGCGCGCGGTCGATGCGGGAGAGCTGAGCGCTCAGTGCCGGCTGCGCGATCCCGAGCGCCGCGGCGGCCTTCGTGATGCTGCCGAGGGAGGCGACCGTGGCTACCGTGCGCAGGTGCCGGACCTCGAGGTCCATGGCACCCGAGCCTACGGGTGGGCGGCGACGTCTGTCACGGGCGCGTGTCATGCCGGGCCCGGAGCCCGTGACGCGACGACGCCGGACGTGCCCCGGCTAGCGTGGTCGCATGGTGCGAGTCGGGGTGGTCCTGCTGCCGCAGGAGCGGTGGTCCGTGCAGCGCGAGCGCTGGCAGCGGGTCGATCAGCTGGGCTTCGACCACGCGTGGACGTACGACCACCTCGCGTGGCGCGACCTGGCCGACGAGCCGTGGTTCGCGACGGTCCCGCTGCTGGCCGCCGCCGCGGCCGTGACCGAGCGGATCGGGCTCGGCACGTGGGTCGCGTCGCCGAACTTCCGCCACCCGGTGCCCTTCGCCAAGGACGTCATGGGGCTCGACGACGTGTCCGGCGGGCGCTTCGTGCTGGGCGTCGGCGCGGGCGGCGAGGGGTGGGACGCCGGCGTGCTCGGTGCCGCGCCCACGCGCGGCGAGCGCACGCGCCGCTTCGCCGAGTTCCTCGAGGTCCTCGACGCACTGCTCACCCAGCCCGTGACCGAGCACGTCGGCGCGTTCTACGAGGCGCACGCGGCGCGCATGCTGCCCGGCACGATCGCGCGGCCGCGCACGCCGTTCGTCGTCGCCGCCAACGGCCCGCGGACCATGGCGCTCGCGGCGCGGTACGGGCAGGGCTGGGCGACGTACGGGCCGGGCACGGGCGTCGGGGACGGCGTCGACGAGGCGGCGGCGCAGGAGGCCTGGTGGGCCGGCCTCGCGCGCATGGTCGACGCGTTCGACGAGGTCGCCGACGGGCGGCCCGTGGGGCGGTGGCTGAGCCTCGACGGCGCGCCGCGGTTCTCGCTGACGTCGGCCGCGCTCGCGGTCGAAGGCGTCGAGCGGGCAGCGGCGCTCGGGTTCGGCGACGTCGTGCTGCACTGGCCGCGGCCGTCCGGCGTCTACGCGGGCGACGAGCGCGAGCTCGAGCGGCTCGCGGCGGAGCTGCCCCGCCTGCAGGCGCTGGAGCCCGCGCCGCGCTGACGGCGCCGCGCGGCCGTGCCGCTCAGCCCTGGGCGCGGCGGTGCGCGTCCCAGGCGCTCGCGACCATCTGCTCGGGCGTGTGGCGCATGACCCACTCGAGGTCGCGCGCCGCCGCCTCGCCCGACGCGACGATGCGCGCGGGGTCGCCCGGCCGGCGCGGCCCGACCTCGGGCGTGAAGTCGACGCCGGTGACCCGCGCGACGGTCGTCATGATCTGCGCGACCGACAGGCCGTCGCCCGAGCCGAGGTTGTAGACGCGTTCGAGCGGCCGGCCGGCGGCGAGCGCGCGGGCGGCGGCGACGTGCGAGACGGCGAGGTCGGCGACGTGCACGTAGTCGCGCACGCACGTGCCGTCGGGCGTCGGGTAGTCGTCGCCGTTGACGCGGGGCGTGCGGCCGGCGGCGAGCGCGTCGAGCACGAGCGGGAAGAGGTTGTGCGGGGACGAGTCGTAGAGGTCGGGGGAGCCCGAGCCGACGACGTTGAAGTACCGCAGCGAGGTGTGGCGCAGTCCGGTGGCGACGCCCTGGTCGCGCAGCAGCCACTCGCCGATCAGCTTGGACTCGCCGTAGGGCGACTCGGGCGCGGTGGCGGTCGTCTCGGTGACGACGTCGACGTCGGGCGTGCCGTAGACCGCCGCGGACGACGAGAACACGATCTGCCCGACGCCCGCGTCGGCCATCGCGGCCAGCAGGTGCGCGGTGCCGGTGACGTTCTGCTCGTACGTGTGCAGCGGGCGCTGCACGGAGACGCCGGCGTACTTGAACCCGGCGAGGTGCACGACGCCCGTGACGGCGTGCTCGACGAGCGCCGCGTGCACGGCCGCCGTGTCGACGACGGACGCGCGCACGAGCGGCACGCCCGCGGGCACGAACTGCGCGTGCCCGCTCGAGAGGTCGTCGAGCACGACGGGGGAGAGCGTGGCGTCCCCCGTGTCGCGCACGGCGTCCTGGAACGCGCGCACCACGTGCGCCCCGATGTACCCGGCTCCGCCCGTCACCAGCCATGTCATGCCGCGAGCATACCGACCTGATCGAACACAAGGCAACAGATTCGAACAACTTCCGACATCGACGCCGACCGTCCGGATCCTCCCGGTCTTCCGGTGGCGGCGCGGACGATGCTCAGTACGCTGAGGATTCCGCACGTGGGACGGCAGGGAGGGGAGCACGTGAGCCAGGTCGACGCCCACCGGTGCAGCGCCGGTCACCCGATCCTCCCCGACGGCGACGCCGCTGCCCAGGGGGGAGCGCACGGCGCCCTCCTCGCCCACGGGGTCGAGCACGTGACCGTCGCGGCGGAGCACCTGCTGCGCGACGTGCTCGCGTCCCAGCGCACGCGCGCCGCCGCCGAGGACCCCGCGTGCGGCGAGCTGTGGGGGGACCTCGACGCCGTGCTCGGCGGCAAGCTCATGCGTCCCCGGCTCGCGGCCGCCGCCTACCTCGGCCTCGGCGGCACCGACGTCGGTGCCGCCGCGCACCTCGCCGCCGCGCACGAGCTGCTGCACACCGCGATGCTCGTGCACGACGACCTGCTCGACCACGACGAGGTGCGCCGCGGTCGCGCGAACGTCGCCGGGCGCACCCGCGCCCGCGTCGCCGCGCAGGGCCACGGTCCCGCGGTCGCCGGGCAGCAGGCCG
>JAEYNO010000139.1 GCA_023412515.1 Actinomycetes bacterium | reverse complement strand
CGGCTGACCCGGCCGACCGCCTGGGTCAGCCGACGCCGAGCACGAACGGCAGCACCTGCTGCGCGCCCGCGCGCCGCAGCAGGCGCCCCGCGACCGTGAGCGTCCACCCGGTGTCGGTGCGGTCGTCCACGAGCAGCACGCGCCGCCCCGCGACCGCAGTGGCCACGTCGGGCGGCAGGTCGAGGTGGCGCAGCACGTCCGCGAGCCGCTGGGCGGAGTTCACGTCGTGCCGTGACGGCGTGCCCGTGGGCACGAGCGCGCCGACGAGCGGCACGCCCAGCAGCCGCGCCGTGCCCGCGGCGAGGTGCTCGACGAGCGCCCCACGGCTCTGCGACGCCACCGCGACGACCACGTCGACCTGCGGCGCCCACGCGTCGAGCACGGTGCGCACCGGCGGCCGCAGGTTCGCGGGCAGCTCGGCCGGGACCTGCTCGCGCAGGGCCTCGCGCAGCGGGCCGCCCCACCCGAGCGCGTCGAGGCGGCCGACCGCGCGTCCCTCCTCGACCTGCTCGTCGGCGGGGATGCGGCCCTTGAGGTCGAGGCCCAGCGACCCCAGGCCCGACGGCCACTGCCGCCGGGCGGTCACGGGCTCGCCCGGCACCGCGAGCAGCTCGCGCGCGTGCTCGACGGCCGACGTGTCCGGCACGGCGCCCACGGTCTCGCCCGTGCAGCGGTCGCACCGGCCGCAACGCCAGCCGTCGGGCAGGGCCGGGTCGTCGAGCGCGGCCCGCAGGAACGCCATGCGGCAGCCCTCGGTCGCCTGGTAGTCGAGCATCGTGCGCTGCTCGGCGCGCCGAGCAGCCGTCACGCGCGCGTACCGCTCGCCGTCGTACGACCACGGCTCGCCCGTCGACTCCCAGCCGCCCCGCACGCGCCGCACGGCGCCGTCGACGTCGAGCACCTTGAGCATCCCCTCGAGGCGGCCGCGCCGCAGGCTCACGAAGGTCTCGAGGCTCGCGGTCGACAGCGTGCCGTGCGCGTCGAGCGCCGCGAGCGTCGCGCGCACCTGGTCCTCGGGCGGGAACGCGGTCGAGGCGAACCACTCCCAGATCGCCTGGTCGTCGTGGCCCGGCAGCAGCACGACGTCGGCCCGCTGCGTCGCGCGGCCCGCGCGGCCCACCTGCTGGTAGTACGCGATCGGGGACGACGGCGCGCCGACGTGCACGACGAAACCGAGATCGGGCTTGTCGTAGCCCATGCCGAGCGCCGACGTCGCGACGAGCGCCTTGACCCGGTTGGCGAGCAGGTCGGCCTCGGCCTGCTCGCGCTCGGTCGGGTCGGTCTGCCCGGTGTACGCGCGCACGTCGAGCCCCGCGGCGCGCAGGTGCTCGGTGACCTGCTCGACCGCCGCGATCGTGAGGCAGTAGACGATGCCCGAGCCGGTGAGCGCGGGCAGGGTCTCGGCGAGCCACGCGAGCCGCGTCGCGACGTCCGGCAGCGTCGTGACCTGCAGGCGCAGGCTCGGGCGGTCGAGCGTGCCGCGCAGCACGAGCGCACCCGCGTCGTCGTCGCCGACCGCGAGCTGCTCGGCGACGTCCGCGGTCACGCGCGCGTTCGCGGTCGCCGTCGTCGCGAGCACCGGCACGCCGTGCGGCAGGTCGGCCAGGAGCGTGCGGATGCGGCGGTAGTCGGGCCGGAAGTCGTGCCCCCAGTCCGACACGCAGTGCGCCTCGTCGACCACCACGAGACCGGCGTCGGAGGCGAGCCGCGGCAGCACCTCGTCGCGGAAGCCCGGGTTGTTGAGCCGCTCAGGGGAGACGAGCAGCACGTCGACCTCTCCCGCCGCGATGCGCGCGTGCACGTCGTCCCAGTCCTGCTGGTTGGCCGAGTTCAGCGTCTCGGCCGCGATGCCCGCGCGGCGCGCCGCCTCGACCTGGTTGCGCATGAGCGCGAGCAGCGGCGACACGATGATCGTCGCGCCGCGCGGCGGGCCGGCCGCGCCGCGCCGCAGCAGCGCGGTCGCGACGAAGTAGACGGCCGACTTGCCCCACCCCGTGCGCTGCACCACGAGCACACGCCGCCGGTCGGCGACGAGCGCCTCGACGGCCTGCCACTGGTCCTCGTGCAGGCGCGCGTCGGGCCGCCCGACCAGCGCGCGCAGCACGTCCTCGGCCTGCGCGCGCAGCGCGGTGCGGTCGACGGCGGCGGGGTCGGCGTGGGTCGGCATGACCGGCAGCGTACGTGCGCGCACCCACACCGCCCGCTGGGTGGGCGACGCCGCGGCACCGCCGCGCGCGGTCCCTACACTCGGGGCGTGACCGTCTCGTCCGACCTCCCGCCCGACCCGTCGACCGTCCCCTCGTCCGACCCGTCGACCGGCGGCCCGGCCGGCGCCCCCGGCGCGGTGCTGCCGCTGCGCCCCGAGCTCGCGGGTCTCGAGCCCTACGGCGCGCCGCAGCTCGACGTGCCCGTGCTGCTCAACGTCAACGAGAACCCGTACGCGCCGTCGGAGCAGGTCGTGGCGGACGTCGCCGCGGCCGTCGCGCAGGCCGCGCGCGGGCTCAACCGGTACCCGGACCGCGACTTCGCGGACCTGCGGGCCGACCTCGCCGCCTACCTGCTCGCCGAGTCCGGCGTCGCGCTCGCGCCCGCGCAGGTGTGGGCCGCCAACGGCTCGAACGAGATCATGCTGCACGTCCTGCAGGCGTTCGGCGGTCCCGGCCGCACGGCCCTGTCGTTCGCGCCCACGTACTCGATGTACCCCGAGTACGCGCGCGACACCTCGACCCGGTGGGTCGTCGGGCGGCGGGCGGAGGACTTCACGATCGACCCCGAGCACGCGCGCGCGACGATCGCCGAGCACGCGCCCAGCGTCGTGCTGCTCGCGAGCCCCAACAACCCGACGGGCACCGCGCTGCCCGCCGCCACCGTGCGCGCGGTCCTCGACGCGGCGGCACGCGTGCCCGGCGGGTGCGTGGTCGTCGTCGACGAGGCGTACGGCGAGTTCCGGCGGGCCGGCACGCCGTCGGCGCTCGAGCTCCTGGCCGACCACCCGCACCTCGCCGTGAGCCGCACGATGTCCAAGGCGTTCGGCCTCGCCGGTGCCCGCGTGGGCTACCTGGCCGCCGCGCCGGCGCTCGTCGACGCGCTGCGGGTCGTGCGCCTGCCGTACCACCTGTCGGCGGTGACGCAGGCCGTCGCGCGCGCCGCGCTCGCGCACGCGCCCGAGCTCATGGCGCAGGTCGGCTCGCTGCGCGACGAACGCGACGCGCTCGTCGCGTGGCTGCGCGGCCGGGGCTTCGAGGCGGCCGACTCGGACGCCAACTTCGTGCTGTTCGGCCGGTTCGACGACCGCGACGCGGTCTGGCAGGGTCTGCTCGACCGGGGCGTGCTCGTGCGCGTCACGGGCCCCGAGGGGTGGCTGCGGGTGTCGGTCGGCACCCCGGCGGAGACGGCGGCGTTCACGGACGCCCTGGTGGAGGTGACGGGACGATGAGCGGGGAGCCCAGCGGGACGGGCCGTCGCACGGCGCGCGTCGAGCGCGGCACGAGCGAGTCGAGCGTCGTGGTCGAGGTCGACCTCGACGGCACGGGACGCACGCAGATCGACACGGGCGTGCCGTTCTACGACCACATGCTCACGGCGCTCGGCAAGCACTCGCTGATCGACCTGACGGTGCGCGCGCAGGGCGACACGCACATCGACGCGCACCACACGGTCGAGGACGCCGCGATCGTGCTGGGGCAGGCGCTGCGCGAGGCGCTCGGCGACAAGCGCGGCATCGTGCGCTACGGCGACGCGACCGTGCCGCTCGACGAGGCGCTCGCGCACGCGGTCGTCGACGTCTCCGGCCGGCCGTACTTCGTCCACTCGGGCGAGCCCGAGGGCCAGCAGTACCACCTCATCGGCGGTCACTTCACGGGCTCGCTCACGGCGCACGTGCTCGAGTCGATCGCGCACCACGCGGCGTTCACGGTGCACGTGCGCGTGCTCGCGGGGCGCGACCCGCACCACATCGTCGAGGCGCAGTTCAAGGCGCTCGCGCGCGCGCTGCGCACCGCGGTCGCGCTCGACCCGCGGGTCGACGGCGTTCCGTCGACGAAGGGCGCCCTGTGAGCGGGGCCGACGACGACCTCGACGGCGTCGAGGTCCCGGACGACCTGTCGTCCCTGACGGCGGAGCAGCCGCCGACCGTCGCCGTGGTCGTCACGCAGGTGGCGGTCGCGGACGCGCTCGCGGCGGCGTGCTCGCTCGCCAAGGTCGACGTCGACGCCGTGCCGTCGCCGATCGGCGCGCTCGCGGTGGTCCGCGACCCGGCGGCCGGCTCCGAGGCGGCCGGTGCCGTGTCGCGGCTGCTGCGGCAGGTGCCGGTGGTCCTGCTCGAGCGCCGCGAGGGCAAGATCGCCGCGTCGCAGTGGGTCGGCGGTGCGCGCGAGAAGGATCTGCCGGCGGGACTCGTGCTGTCCGGTGCGCCCCCGGTGCTCGAGGACCTGCTGCTCGGCGACGTGCCGGTCGGCGAGCTCGAGGGCGTCGTGACGTCGGTCGGCCTGTCCCGGTGGAAGGCCATGCGGATGCTGGCGGCCCACCGCCGCTGACGCCCGCGCGCCGCACCTCGGCCCGGCGTCCGCCCGGCGGACGCGCGGCGGGCACCGTCCGGGGGCGCGGGTAGCCTGTCCGGGTGTCTCCCCGCGTCGTCGTCCTCGACTACGGCTTCGGCAACGTGCGCTCCGCCGTCCGGGCCCTCGCCCGCGTCGGCGCCGACGTCGAGCTGACGGCCGACAAGCAGGCCGCGCTCGAGGCCGACGGGCTCGTGGTCCCCGGCGTCGGCGCGTTCGCCGCCGTCATGGCCGGGCTGCGTGCGGTGGGGGGCGACCAGATCGTCGACCGTCGCCTCGCCGGCGGGCGGCCCGTCCTGGGCATCTGCGTCGGCATGCAGGTGATGTTCGGCGAGGGCGTCGAGCACGGCGTGCGCACCGACGGCCTGGGCGAGTGGCCCGGGGTCGTGGACCGCCTCCAGGCCGACGTCGTGCCGCACATGGGCTGGGCCACTGTCGACGCGCCCGCGGGCTCGGTGCTGTTCGACGGGCTCGCCGACGAGCGCTTCTACTTCGTGCACTCCTACGCGGCGCGCACCTTCCCGCTGCACGACGCGCCGGCCGCGGGCGAGCACCCGCTGCCGCCGCCGCTCGTCACGTGGTCCGACCACGGCGGGCGGTTCGTCGCCGCGGTCGAGAACGGGCCGCTGTCGGCCACCCAGTTCCACCCCGAGAAGTCCGGCGACGCCGGCGCGCAGCTGCTGTCCCACTGGGTCGGCTCGCTGCGCTGAGCACCGCCCGCGACCGCCTCCGGCGCGCGCGGACCCCACCCGGAGAGGACCCATGACACCCACGCGTGAGCCCCGGCTCGAGCTGCTGCCCGCCGTCGACGTCGCGAACGGCCAGGCCGTGCGCCTCGTGCAGGGCGAGGCCGGCTCGGAGACGTCGTACGGCGACCCGCTGTCGGCGGCGCTCGACTGGTACGCGGGCGGTGCCGAGTGGATCCACCTCGTCGACCTCGACGCCGCCTTCGGGCGCGGCACCAACGCGGTGCTGCTGGGCAAGGTCGCGGCCGAGCTCGCCGCCAAGGGCGTCAAGGTCGAGCTGTCGGGCGGCATCCGCGACGACGCGTCGCTCGAGCGCGCGCTCGCGACGGGTGCGACGCGCGTCAACCTCGGCACGGCCGCGCTCGAGGACCCGGAGTGGACCGCGCGGGTCATCGCGTCGCACGGCGACCAGATCGCCGTGGGCCTCGACGTGCGCGGCACGACGCTCGCGGCCCGCGGCTGGACGCAGGAGGGCGGCGACCTGTGGGAGGTCCTCGCGCGCCTCGACGAGGCCGGCTGCGCGCGGTACGTCGTCACCGACGTCACGAAGGACGGCACCCTGCGCGGGCCGAACCTCGACCTGCTGCGCGAGGTGTGCGCGCGCACGTCCGCACCGGTCGTGGCGTCGGGCGGCGTGTCGAGCCTCGAGGACGTCGCCGCGCTGCGCACGCTCGTGCCGGTCGGCGTCGAGGGCGCGATCGTCGGCAAGGCGCTGTACGCGGGCGCGTTCACGCTGCCCCAGGCGCTGGACGTCGCCGGGCGCCCGTGACGGGCCGCGCGCTGCCGCCCTCGTCGCCGTTCGCGGGCGACGACGGCTCGGCCGACCCCGCGCTGGCGGCGACGCTCGCGCGGTACGCCGACGGCGGTGCCGAGCTCGCGGACGTCGTCGCCGCGCTCGCGCCGACGCGCGTGCTCGTGCCCGTGCTGGCCGAGCTCGAGGTCGAGGGCGTCGTCGAGCACGACGGCCACGCCCACACCGTCGACAAGGAGGCGTCGGCCGGCGTCGTCGCGCTGCGCACGCCCGACGGCCGCACGGCGCTGCCCGTCTTCACGGGCGTCGCGGCGATGACCCGCTGGCGCGCCGACGCGCGCCCGGTGCCGTCCGACGTCGCGCGCGCCGCGCTCTCGGCCGTCACCGAGGGCTGGGAGGTCATGGTCCTCGACGCGGGCGGACCGGTCACCGCGGTGCTGCCGCGCACGGCCGTCTACGCGCTCGCGCAGGGTCAGCCGTGGCGCCCGGCGGTGCGCGCGGGCCGGGTCGACGACGACG
>JAEYNO010000071.1 GCA_023412515.1 Actinomycetes bacterium | reverse complement strand
GTCCAGCACCACGTCGACCTCGCGCACGGCGGCGAGCAGCGCGGCCTCGTCGAGCGTCGTGCCGCGCCCGGCGTTGACGACCCACGCGCGCGACGGCAGGAGGCCCAGCACGCGTGCGCCGATCGCGTGGCGGGTCGCGTCGAGCGCGGGCAGCAGCCCGATCAGCACGTCGGTGCGCGGCAGGACCTCGGGCAGCGCGGCCGGCGTGACCACGGGGAAGCCGTGCCGCTCGCCGGGCGTGGTCGCGACGCCCGTCACGTGCGCCCCGAGCCCCGCGAGCAGGGGAGCCAGGCGGCCGGCGATCGACCCGAACCCCCAGACCGTCACGTGCGCGCCGACGAGCGTGCGCACCTCCCCGGCCGGGTGCAGCGGCTGCAGCCCGCCGAGCTCGCCCGCCCAGCGGTGCCCGGCCTGCGCGCGCAGCAGGTCCGGGACGCGCCGGACGCACGCGAGGGTCAGCGCGAGCACGTGCTCGGCGACGGTCGCGTCGTGCAGCCCGCGGCCGTTCGTCACGACGACGTCCGGCCCGAAGCCCGCGGCCAGGACGGCGTCCGGGCCGGCCGCGAGCGTCTGCACCCAGCGCACGCGCCCGGCCGCCGCAGCCAGCTCGGCGAGGCGGTCGGCCGGGTTGCCCCACACGACCACCGCGTCCGCGTCGGCCGCCTCGGCCGGCGGGGGTGCGTCGACGTCGTAGCGCGCGACGCGCACGTCGTCAGGGACGGGCGGCACGCCGTCGACGGTCCGGGGGACGAGGATCGTGGTCACGGTCGATACGATGCCATCGTGTCAGCCACGAGCCAGTCGACGCCTGCGCCCGGTCCGGGCGCCCGCACGGCGCCCATCTCCGTCATGATCGTCGACGACCACGAGGTCGTCCGCCGCGGCATCGCCGAGGTCGTCGAGCGGACCGACGGCATGACCGTCGTCGCCGAGGCGGGGTCGGTCGCCGACGGCGTCCGCCGCGCCACGCTCGTGCGCCCGCAGGTCATGCTCGTCGACCTGCAGCTGCCCGACGGCACCGGGATCGACCTCATGCGCGCCGTCAAGGAGACGCTGCCCACGGCCCGCGCGATCGTGCTGACGTCGTTCGACGACGACGACGCGCTGGCCGCGGCGCTCGACGCGGGAGCGTCCGCGTACCTCCTCAAGAGCGTGCGCGGCGCCGAGATCACCGACGTGATCCGCGCGGTCGCGGCCGGTCGCACGCTGCTCGACGACCGCACGGTCGCGCGCCGGCGCGCGGGCCACGAGGACCCGACCGAGAGCCTGACGCCCAGCGAGCTGCGCGTGCTCGACCTCATCGGCGAGGGCCTGTCGAACCGCGAGATCGCGGAGCGGCTCGGCGTCGCCGAGAAGACCGTGAAGAACCACATCACGTCGCTGCTCGCCAAGATGGGCCTGCAGCGGCGCACGCAGGTCGCGGCGTGGGTCGCGTCCCGCAAGAACTCCGGCTGGCGGGCCGAGCCCGGCCACTGAGCCGCGGGTCCACACCCTTCGGCGTCAGGCGAGCGGAGCCTGCCAGGTCAGCAGGGTGCCCTTGCCGCTCGGCGCGACGCCGAGGCTGAACGCCCCGCCGTGCTGCCGCGCGCGCGACGCGAGGTTGCCGGTGCCGGAGCTGCGCTCACGGTCGGCCGGCAGGCCCACGCCGTCGTCCTCGACGTCGACCGTCACCGAGCCGGTGGGGCCCGACCCGCGCACGCTCACGCACACGTTCACCGAGGACGCGTGCGCGTGGCGCGCGGCGTTCGCCAGGCCCTCGCGGACCACGGCGACCACGTCGTCGGTGAGCTCCTGCTCGAGACGCTCGTCGATGCGGTCCTCGCCCTCGCCGTCGCCGGGCGTGAGCACCTCGCCGTCGAGGTGCAGCACGAGCGACGGCGCGAAGCCCAGGCCCGTGCGTGCGAGCGACGTCTCGCGGCGCAGCCGCTCGACCAGGCCCGTGGCCGCGTCGGGGTCGCGCAGCGCGTACACGATCTGGCGGATCTCGCGCACCGAGCTGTCGACGTTGTCGAGGGCCTCCTCGACGATGCTCGTGAGCTCGTGCGCGTCGACCCCGCGCGCCGAGCGGCGCCGCACGGTCTCGAGCTGCATGCCCGTCGCGAACAGCTGCTGGATCGCGAGGTCGTGCAGGTCGCGCGCGATGCGCTCGCGCTCGTCGAGCAGCGCCGCGAGGTCCTGCGCGTGCCGCGCCTCGGCGAGCACGTACGCGAGCGCGGCCTGCGCGGCGAACGACTCGGCGGTCGCGAGGTCGCCCTCGTCGAACGGGGTCCGGCCGATCCGGCGCAGCAGCAGCAGCACGCCGACGCCGCGCCCCGAGGAGTGCAGCGGCGCGAACATCGCGGGACCGAACGCGCGCATCTCCTCGAGCTTGACGGTGCGCGACGCGCTCAGCGACGGCGTGAGCAGGCCGTGGCCCTCCTCGAGGACGGTCCACGCGCGCCCGCCGCGCGGCATCACGAGGCCCGTGAGCACGTCGGCCTGGTAGCCGTCGGCGAGCTCGAGGTAGAGCTCGCCGCCCAGCCCGGGCAGCGCGAGCGCCGCGGTGTCGGCGCCCGCGACCTCGCGCGCGGTGCGCGCGACGTGCTCGAGCGCGGACTCCTCGTCGACGCCCTCGAGGAGCATCGTCGTGATGTCCTGCCCCGCCCGCAGCCAGTGCTCGCGGCGCTCGGCCTCGGCGTAGAGCTGCGCGTTGGCGATCGCGACGCCCGCGGCGGCCGCGAGCGCGACGACCATCGACTCGTCGGTGTCGGTGAACGAGCCGCCGTCGACCTTCTCCGACAGGTACAGCTGGCCGTACACGTGCTCGCCGACCTTGACCGACGCGCCGAGGAACGAGCCCATCGGCGGGTGGTTCGCGGGCCAGCCCTGGAACGCGCGGTGCTGCGTGAGGTCGTCGAGGCGCAGCGCCCCGTCCACGGGGATCTGCCCGAGCACGCCCTGCGCGTGCGGCGGGCGGCGCAGCATGCGCGCGACGGCCGTCGGGACGCCCGTGTACACGAAGGTCGTGGACGCGCCCTGGTCGTCGAGCACGTTGATCGCGCCGTAGCGGGCGCCCGTGAGCTCGGCGCTGACCTGCACGAACCGGTCGAGGACCGTCGTGAGGTCGAGCTGCCCGGCGACCGCGAGGATCGCGCTCAGCAGGTCGGTCAGAGCGTCGCCCGTCAGCGGCGTCTGCGTGGGGCGGGAGTCGACGAGCACGCCGCGCTGGAACGGCGCCCCCGCGACGGGCGGCGCGGCCGTGACCTCGCGCATCTCGCCCCGGTGCTCGTTCACGTCTGGTCCCGCTGCTCGGCTCGCACCGCCTCACCGTAGCCCGGGACGTGCGCCGCGAGGTGCGCGTGCGTGCCGCGCGCCGCGACGCGCCCACCCGTGAGCCACAGCACCTCGTCGGCCGCGGCGAGCGGTGCGAGGCGGTGGCTCACGACGACGAGGCCGCGCGCCGTGCCGTCGCGCGTCGCCGGCGCGTGCCAGAGCTCGTCGAGCACGGCGTCGGCCGTGCGGGGGTCGAGGTGCTCGCCGGGCTCGTCGACGAGCAGCAGCGGCGCGTCGGACAGCAGCGCGCGCGCCAGCAGCAGGCGTCGGCGCTCACCGCCCGAGACGGTGCGGGCGTCGGAGCCCAGGACGGTGCCGAGGCCGTCGGGGAGGCCGGCGAGCCACGCGCCGAGCCCCGTGCGCCGCAGCGCGTCCGTCGCGTCCTCGGGCGTGACGTCGCCGCGTGCGACGCGCAGGTTCTCGAGCACCGAGGTGCCGAAGACGTGCGCGTCCTCGCCGGTCACGACGACGGAGCGCACGACGTCCGCGCGGTCGGCGAGCTCGAGCGGCACGCCGTCGAGGGTCACGCCGCCCGCGACGGGCGGCAGCAGGCCCGCGAGCGTGAGGAGCAGCGTCGTCTTGCCCTCGCCGCTCGGGCCCGCGACGGCGAGCCGGGCGCCGGGCGCGAGCACGAGGTCGATGCCCGTGACGGCCGCAGGGCGCCCGGGCCAGCCGCACGCGAGACCGCGTGCGACGAGCACCGGTC
>JAEYNO010000013.1 GCA_023412515.1 Actinomycetes bacterium | reverse complement strand
GCCGGGTGCCGCACCGGCCGCGACCGGCACCGGCTCGACCACGAGCGTCTCGCCGCCGCGCACCGCGCGCCGGGCCGCGAGCGCGCCGTAGGTGAGCAGCACACCGGCGCCCAGCACGGTCATGACGACCGTGAGCGCGCGGCTGGCGGCGATGGTGCCACCGACGCCCGCGGTGCCGACGACGATCAGCACGACGTCGGACGCGGCGCACACCGCGACGACGGCACCGACGTGCTCGCGGCGCAGGCCCTGGCGCAGCACGTGCGCGTTCTGCGCGCCGATCGCGACGATGAGCGCGAGGCCGAACCCGAGGCCGGCGAGGGCGGACGTCCACATGCGGTCGACGCTAGGCGCCCCGCCGACCACCAGTACAGCGAATGTTCTGCACGGACCGTTAGCGTGGCTGCATGGCGGACTGGGACCTGAGGCAGCTGCGCGCGCTCGCCGCGGCGGCGGACCTCGGCACGTTCGACGCCGCCGCCCGCGCGCTGCACGTCACGCCGTCGGCGGTGAGCCAGCGCATCAAGGCGCTCGAGCAGCAGGCCGGCGCGGTCCTGCTGCGCCGCGACCGGCCGGTGCGCCCGACGGCCGCGGGCGAGCCGCTCGTGCGGCTCGCGCGCCAGCTCGACGCCCTCACGGCCGACGCGACCCGCCACCTCGCGGGTGAGGCGGCGGCCCCGCACGTGACGCTCGCCGTCAACGGCGACTCGCTGGCCACGTGGGCGCTGCCCGCGCTCGCACCGCTCGCCGGGGGCGTCGCACTGCGGCTGGTCCGCGAGGACCAGGAACGGTCGGCCGACCTGCTGCGCGACGGGTCGGTCATGGGCGCGGTCACGTCGCAGGCCGTCGCGGTGCAGGGCTGCACGGTCGAGCCGCTGGGCGTCATGCGCTACCGGCCGATGGCCGCACCCGCGTTCGTCGACCGCTGGTTCCCCGACGGTCCGCGCGCGGCCGCGCTCGCCGTCGCCCCGGTGGTCGTGTTCGACGCCGCCGACCGCCTGCAGGACCGCTGGCTGCGCGCGCGGCACGTCGATCCCGCACGCCCGCCGCGCCACCTCGTGCCCGCGTCGGCGGACTTCGCCGCCGCGGTCCGGCTCGGGTTCGGCTGGGGCATGCTCCCGGCGCAGCAGTCCGACGCCGACGAGCGCGCCGGCCACCTGGTCGCGCTGACCGACGACGCGGTGGACGTCCCGCTGCACTGGCAGCAGTGGTCGCTGCGCACGTCGGCGCTCGACGCCGTCGCCGACGCGCTGCGGGCCGGGGCCCGGGCCGCGCTCGCCCCGCCCGGCTGACCGTCCACCCGCCTGACCACCGGCGGACCGACCACGAGCGCGGTGTGACCGCCCCCGGCCACCCGGGTCAGCGCGCGAGCAGCCGCCGCATCGCGTCGCGCACGACGTCGACGTCCGCGCCGCCCTCGACGAGCGCGCTCGCGCGGTGCACCACCGCGGTGACGAGCTCGGCGACGACCTCGGGCGCGTCGTGGCCGGCCTCGCGCAGCGCGTCGAGCAGCGGGTCCACGAGCCGCCCGTGCATGTCGGCGACCCACGGGTCGCTGAACGCCCGCGGGTGGAACGCCGCGAGCGACGAGATCACCGCGTGCTCGCCGTCCGCGACGAGCGTGAGGTTCGCGTCGGCGTAGGCGACGACCTTGTCGAGCGGTGTCCCCGCGGCGTCGGTGGCCGCGGTGACGGCCTCGCGCCACCGCGGCAGCGCGTCGACCACGACCGCCCGGAACAGGTCCTCGCGGGACGGGAAGTAGTGGTAGATGCTCGAGCGCCCCAGGCCGGCCCGCGCCGCGACGTCCGCGAACGTCGGCTCGACGTCGGGGCGCTCGGTGAGCAGCGCGCGGGTGGCGTCGAGGATCGCCCGGCGTTGCGCCTCGCGGTGCTCCGGGACCGTGGCGGCGGTGATCCGGGGCACGCGTCCTCCTCGTGTCAGGCGGGCGACAGGCGCCCGTCCACCATCTCCAGCACGCGGTCGCAGTGCTCGAGCACGTCGTGGTCGTGGGTGACCATCACCGTAGCGAACCCGCGGTCGTGCGTCTGGCGCGCGAGCAGCTCGACGATCTCGTGGCTGCGGCGACGGTCGAGCGCGGCGGTCGGCTCGTCGACCAGCAGCACCGACGGCGACGCGACGAGGGCGCGGGCGATGCCGACGCGCTGCCGCTCGCCACCCGACAGGCGCCCGGGGCGGCGGTGCGCGTGCGGGGTCATGCCGACGGCGTCGAGCAGCTCGGCGGGCGGGGTCGCGGCCTGGCGGCCGGTGATCTTCTCGACCAGGCGCAGCTGGTCGATCGCCGTGAGCGCGGGCACCAGGTTGCCGGACTGGAAGACGAAGCCGAGGTGGTCGCGGCGGAACCGGGCCAGCGCGCGGCCCGAGAGCTGCGTGAGCTCGGCGTCGTCGACCGTGACGCTGCCCGACGTGGGGCGCGTCAGGCCGCCGGCGACCGCGAGCAGGCTGGACTTGCCGGCGCCGGACGGGCCGACGACGGCGACGATCTCGCCCGGGACGACCGCGAGGTCGACGTGGTCGAGCGCGGCGACCTGCGTGTCGCCGTCCCCGAAGGTCAGCGTGACGTCGCGGAGGCCGAGGCCGGTGCGGGTGGTGGTGGCGGTGGTGGTCATCGGTTCTCTCCCAGCGCGGTGACCGGGTCGACCCGGGCGATGCGGACGGTGGCGACGCCGGCCCCGACCAGACCGAGGCCCAGCAGCAGGACCGCGCCGGTGACGATCGGGCCCGTCTCGAGCGCGAACGGCATGCCGGTGCCGGTGACGAGCGCGCCCAGGCCGAGCCCGACGCCGAGCCCGACGCCGACGGACGCGACGAGCAGGATCGCGGCCTGCGCGAGGCCGTCGGTGACGAGGTAGCGCGTGGACGCGCCGATGGCGCGCATGACGGCGAGCTCGCGCGTGCGCTGCACGGTCCAGAGCGTGAAGAACGCGCCGACGACGAGCGCGGAGATCGCGTAGAGGAACCCCTGGATGAGCTGCATGGTCATGATCTCGGCGCTGTAGCCGGGCGAGGAGTCGAACGCGTCCTCGACGGTGCGGGCCGCGGTGCCGGCGGCGGCGTCGCCCGCGGCGAGGTCGGGCAGGGCGCCGTCGACGCCGCGCAGCGCGACGACCGACGCGGTGTCGTAGGTGTCGGCGGGCAGCGGGCCGCCGTCGGGCACGCCCGCGTGCACCTCCTGCCAGGTGCGCAGGTCGAGGAAGCCGACGTCGACGTGCCCGAACGTGCGCTGGTCGGTGGTGAAGCCGACGACCTCGAGCTCCGTTCCGACGCGGTCGACGGTCAGCACGTCGCCGATCTCGACGCCCTCGTCGCGCGCGGACGACGAGAGGACGACCTCGCCCTCGCCCGCGAGCGCGCGGCCCTCGCCGGTGGCGGGCTCGACGAAGCCGCCGCGCTCGACGCCGAAGAGCGTGAGGTCGACGGGCGTGCCGTCGTCGTTGCGGGCGTTGACGATGGCCGTGCCGAGCAGCTCGGCGTCGGCGACGTCGTCGCGCGCGGCCCACGCGTCGCGCTCGGCGGAGGTCACGAGGCTGCGGGTGAAGGCGGAGTCGGTGCGGGTGCCCTCGGCGAACGCGACGGCGGTGATCGGGCTGCGCAGCAGGCCGGAGACGCCGTCGACGACCAGGCCGGAGGACAGCCCGGACAGCAGGACCATGAGGACGGAGATGAGCGCGACGACGGCGCCCATGAGTCCGAAGCGGGTACGCGCGAACGCGAGCTCGCGCAGGGCGAGGAACACGGTGAGACCTCTCGACGTGGTGGCACGCGCCTTTTGTCGACGCCCTGTCGATATCTTATCGACGTCGTGTCGACAAAATCCCTCGTCGCCCCCGTGAGCGCGGTCACACCCACCGGCGTCGGCGGCACCGTGCCGCGACGAGGTCCGACGACCCCGCACGCCGTGCGGCACCGCGGGACCCGCAGCACACTCGAGTCAGGGGGCGCGACTGCCGGCCGTGCGCCCCGGCAGTGCTCCTCCGCGGGACCCACCGCGCGCACGGTGCAGGCCCGCGGCCCGACGCGCAGCGAGGACACGCCCATGAGCGGAACCACGCACCCCCCGACGGACACGGACGCACCGCAGCTCGTGCTGTCCCGCGGCACGGTCTACGTCATCTTCAGCGCCCTGCTCGCGGCGATGTTCCTGTCCGCCCTCGACCAGTCGGTCGTCAGCACCGCGCTGCCCACGATCGTCGGCGACCTGGGCGCGGCCGACCGCGAGGGCTGGATCGTCACGGCGTACCTGCTGGCCATCGCCGTCGTCATGCCCGTGTACGGCAAGGTCGGCGACCTGTGGGGGCGGCGCACGCCGTTCCTCGTCGCGCTCGTGCTCTTCCTCGTCGGCTCGACCGGCTCCGCGCTGTCCGGCTCGTTCGTCGAGCTCGTGGTGTGGCGCTCGGCGCAGGGCCTGGGCGCCGGCGGCCTCGTCATCCTCAGCCAGGCGATCATCGCCGACATCGTCTCGGCGCGTGACCGGGGCAAGTTCATGGGCCCGATCGGGGCGGTGTTCGGCGTGGCCACGGTCGTCGGGCCGCTGCTGGGCGGCTGGTTCACCGACGGCCCGGGATGGCGCTGGTGCTTCTGGCTCAACGTGCCCGTCGCCCTGGTCGCGCTGGGCATCGCGTGGTTCCGCCTGCGGCTGCCCGCGCGCCGCGCGACGGCGCGCCTCGACGTGCTCGGCGCCGTGCTGCTGACCCTGACCACCTCGGGGATCGTCTTCCTCACGAGCTGGAGCACGATCACCTCCGAGCGCCGGTACGACTGGGGCGACCCGGCGCTGTGGGTGCTCGTGGCGGGGACGGTCGTCGCGCTGGCCGCGTTCCTGGTCGCGGAGTCGCGCGCGGCCGACCCGCTGATCCCCCTGCACCTGTTCCGCAGCCGCACGTTCACCGTCTCGGTGACCATCGCGCTGCTGTTCGGCATGACGATGTTCGCGGCGCTGTCGTTCCTGCCGACGTTCCTGCAGATGGCGCGCGGCTCCACCGCGACCGACGCCGGGCTCATGATGCTGCCGATGACCGTCGGCCTGATGATCACGGCGCTCGGCTCGGGCCTGCTCATCACGCGGACCGGGCGGTACAAGGCCTACCCGATCGTCGGCATGGGCATCGCGACGGTCGGGCTGGCCTGGCTCACGCGGCTGACGCCCGACGTCTCGACGGTGACGTTCGGCGCCATGATCTTCGTCCTCGGGCTCGGCCTCGGGTTCGTCATGCAGACGATCGTCATCGCGGTGCAGAACTCCGTGACCCCCGACCTCGTGGGCGTCGCGACGTCGACCAACAACTTCCTGCGGGAGATCGGCGCCGCCGTCGGCACGAGCGTGTTCTCGACCGTCTTCACCGCCCGCCTGGTCACGCAGCTGGGCGACGCGCTGCGCGACGCGCCCGCGGGCTACGTGCCGCGGGGTTTCGGCGCGCAGTCCCTGACCCCCGACGCCGTGCGCGCGCTGCCGGGCGCGCTGCGCGACGTCGTCGTCGACGCGTACGCCCACGCCCTCGCGCCGGCGTTCTGGTACCTCGTGCCGATCGCCGTGCTGGGCCTGGTCGTCGCGTTCTTCATGAAGGAGCAGGCCCTGTCCGACAAGTCCGGGCTGGAGGCCCGGGGGATCGCCCGGGTCGAGTAGGTCGCGGGGCGGTCGGCCCGGAGCGTCGCGTCCACGGTCAACGGCCCCGGCGACGCGGTCCACGCACCACGGACCCGGCGCCGCGGGTTCCGCGCGTGGGCGGCGAGGTCTAGCGTCCGGAGCACGGGTGGGCGCCCGCCCACCGACGGGTCGAGGGGGACGGTCATGGCGCACGGCGACATCACGCACGTCGACATCCCGGTCGCGGACACCGCGGCCGCGACACGGTTCTACGAGGGGCTGTTCGGCTGGCAGATCCGCGAAGTGCCCGGCTTCGAGGGGTACCCCATGTGGTCGGCGCCGAACGGCGTGAGCGGCGGCGGGCTCGCGCCCCGCTCGGAGGGGTTCACGCAGCCGCGCAGCTACGTCGAGGTCGACTCGATCGACGACGTGCTGGCCCGCGCCGCCGACCTGGGCGGCCGGGTGCTGCGCGGCAAGGAGCCGATCGACGCGACGAGCTGGTGGGCGGTCGTCGCCGACGCCGACGGCAACCACGTGGGGCTGTTCGAGGGTCGCACCGGCGGCGACGGCTGAGAGCCACGACCCTCGCACCCCGCCGACCCGCCGCCGCGGGCGCGGACCGGCCGGACCGGCGGCTCAGCCGCGCAGCGGCAGCACGAGCCGCGTGACGTTCGCGGCGGGGTCGCCGCCGGGCTCCGGGTCGGTGACGTACTCCTCCCAGAAGTCGCCGCGCCCGTCGACGCCCAGCGCGACGCGGTCGTCCTCGACGCGCGCCCACGCGTCGGGCAGCGCGTCGTACGGGCCGGTGTGCGTGAGCACGAGCGCGTCGCCGCCCGGCTGCTCGACGACCGTCACGTCGCCCGAGGTCGCCCCCGTCGCGGCGCCCTCGACCGCGAACCCCGCCGCCAGGTCGACCGTGTCGGTCGGCATGCCGTGGTACCAGCCGACCGCGGGGCCGGTGATCGTCCACCCCTCGCGCGCGGCGGCGTCGGCGACCTTCCGGTAGGCGGCGTCGTAGAAGGCGGGCAGGCCGGCCATGGGCACGGTGCCGCGCACGGCGGCGAGCGTGACGGTCGGGAGGGTGGTGCGGGTGCTGTCCATCGGGGCCTCTCCTCGCAGGTCCGGCGCCCGGGCGGACGGCGGTGGCGGTACCGACCGTGCGGGGCGCCCGGACTCACCGGCCACCGTCCCACGGGACCGTCCCGCCGACCGCCGCGCGGGTGTCGTCCGGCGTCCGTACCGTGGGTGCGTGAGCCTCGCCGCCCCCGTCCGCCAGTGGCGCGCCCGCGCCGGCAGCGCGCTGTTCCTGCGCGTCGCCGGGCCGCACGGGCACCGCTCGCGCGAGCGCATCCACCACCGCGAGGGGCCGCGCTGGTTCGGGCCGGACGCGGCGGTGCGGGTCGTGCACGGCGACGCGTCGATGTTCGTCGGCGGCATCCGGTCGCTGCTGCTGCAGTCGCTGCACCCGGCCGCGATGGCGGGCGTCGCGGGGCACTCGGCGTTCCGCGAGGACCCGTGGGGGCGGCTCGCGCAGACCAGCACGTTCCTCGCGACGACCGTGTTCGGCACGGCGGACGACGCGCAGGCCGCGATCGACGCGGTCCGCACGATCCACGCGCGCGTGCGCGGCGTGAGCCTCGAGGGCATCCCGTACGCGGCCGACGACCCGGACCTGCTGCGCTGGGTGCACGTCGCGGAGATCGAGTCGTTCCTCGACGCGCACACGCGCTACGGGCAGCACCCGCTGAGCCCCGCACGGGCCGACGAGTACGTCGCGCAGACCGCGCGCGTCGGCCGCGCGCTGGGCGCCGTCGACGTGCCGGAGACGGTCGCCGACCTGCGCGCGGCGCTCGAGGGCTACCGGCCCGTGCTGCGCGCGACGCCCGCGGCGCTCGACGCCGCCACGTTCCTGCTGCGCGAGCCGCCTGTGCCGTGGACGCTGCGCCCGGGGTACACGGCCCTGACGGCGGCAGCCGTCGAGTCGCTGCCCGCGTGGGCTGCCGACGGCCTGGGGCTGCGGCGCCGCGGCCGCGTCGGCTC